>CAYPNZ010000166.1:0-6496 GCA_964411845.1 uncultured Anaerolineaceae bacterium | reverse complement strand
CACGCATCACGCATCACGCATCACGCATCACGCATCACGCATCACGCATCACGAAAACACCGCCATCACCCCGTCCGACCATGCCAGCAGTTGTTCATCCGCGCCGAACAACCCTACCAACTGCACGCCGAGCGGCAATCCGTTGGCGGCAATACCCGCCGGCACATTCACCGACGGCAAGCCCGACTGTGTCCACGGCAAGTTCATCTTCGGGTTGCCCGTGGCATCAATCCCTTCCGGGGCGGGTCCCGGTGCGGATGGCGCCACCCACAAATCGATGCCCTCGGTTTTCATTTGCGCTTGAATATCTTCGCGGAACTGCAATTGTGCCTTTCGATGTGCCGCCAATGTTTCATCGCTCACTGCCAACCCTTCTTCAATCAGTGCGGCAGTGCGCGGGCGGTCCAGATCTTTACATTTCGGGTAGAGTTTTGCATGTTCGCGCGCCATTTCCGCCGCCATCAATTCTTGATGGCGTTTGGCAATAATTTCGATGTCCGTCAGGGCGGGAATACGTTTGACGGTGTATCCGGCAAGTTCCAATTTTGCCAAATGTGTCTCAAATGCCGACAGCGCTTCCGGTTCGGCTTGTTTGAGATAGGGTCCTTCCGGCACGCCGAGTACCGGTTTGCCCGAAACTTTTTTCGGTTTCCATTTTTTGCACACAATGGATGCCGCCAACTGCATCCCCGCCACATCCTGCGTGAACAGCCCGACATGGTCGAGCGAGCGAGACACATACAGCACCCCTGCGGGATTGATGCGCCCGTATGTCGGTTTAAAGCCGAACACGCCGCAGAACGCCGCCGGGCGCACCACCGAGCCGATGGTCTGCGTGCCGGATGCCAGCGGAATTAACCCCGCTGCCACTGCTGCCGCCGAACCGCTGCTGGAGCCGCCGGGGGTATGGTTGAGATTGTGCGGGTTGCGGGTGGGACCGGGGTCAAAATAGGCAAATTCGGTGGTAACGGTTTTGCCCAGCACAATTGCGCCTGCTTTTTTAAATTGGGTAACATACGCCGCTTCTTTGCCGGTCAATTCTTCGGCGGGCAATTGCGAGCCGGCTTGGGTGGGCAACCCGTCCACATGGAAAATATCTTTTACGCCGAAGGGAATACCGAACAGCGGCGGTCGGTCGGCGGGGTCGGGATATTTTTCTTCCAGCGCGGCAACGTCCGCCATCACCCGTTCCCGCCGACCCGGTTCCGGCACAAAAGCCTGCACTTGGCTGTCAACCGAGTCCAGCATTTCAAAAACGTGCTCGTAAAAATCTTTCAGCGCGATTTTCCCGCTGCGCAAATCGGCGGCAAGGGGAGCAAGAGGGTTTTGGTTTACCAGTGACATTGTGTTTCTCCTTCCTGTTTTGAAAGATGGATAAATTCATTCCGGTAACTTTTGCCGGAAAATATTATGACAAACACAACAAAGCAACCTCCGGCTGTGCCCGGCAGAGATTGCACCCGATTGGGGTATTTTCAACTTCGCTGTTTTGCTGTGCTTGCAGTGCATCGGCTATTAAATTTAGCATTTTGCAAAAAACAATGGTGCTAACGGGTTATTTCAAACGAATTTTCGGCGACGGTGGTGTCCGCCACTCGCAACTCCACGCGGTAGGTGCCCAATCCAACCGGTTTGATGAATGCAAACGAGCGGTCGGTGGTGCCCCATTCCCACGTGTAATCGTTCCGAATCAATTCTACATCCTGATAGTACCAGATAACCGAAAAGGGCAGTCCGTTTCGCATACCGCTGTATGGAAAAACCGCATAAATTCGCTCCGGCAGGGTGTTAAATTTTTCTGCGGGGTCAATGGCTTCGCGGCGGTCAGAAACTTTCAGGGCGAATGAAATGGGTCCCATTGACAAATTGGCAGGCAGGGGCGTGCCGTTGGCGGCAAGGCGCGGTGTTGGCGTTTCGGTGGGGATGGCAGTCGGCGCGGGTGTAACCGTGGGTTCCGGGGTGATGATAGTGCTCACGCCGACAACGGTCGGTGCGGCGGGCAGTGGTTGAGGGGGAGCGGGGGTGGCAGTGGGAACAACAGGTGTAACGGCGGATATTTCGGGGCGGGTTTGCGTGGAAACGGTTTGCGCCCGCAGTATATTTTCCGGTTGACGTTGGGTGGCTGCCCACCCGCCGATACCGGCGGCGGCGAGCACGGTGAAAATGCCGGCTGCCAGCAATGCCCGTTGCGCGCGCAGGGTTTCGGTTTCTCTCACCACCGGAAAAATGGTGATGCGCCGCTCGCGCAACGAGCGCACCGCCGTGATGATGGCAAGCACCGTCGCGCCGACAAGCAATGCCGAAACAATGAGTAAAGCCAGGGGTAACAGTGCTGTCATACCGAAAAACTCCGTCAGCCGGTGGGCGTGGGTGTTTCAGCGGGAACCGGGGTTTCGGTGGGTGGGGGAGCATCCACTTTTTCCCACACCTGGTCTATGACCTGACCGGGTTCACCCATTAACCCTTTGCTTTCGCCATTGACAAAAACTTCTACCCCGCCGCCGTTTCCGGCGCGAATAGCCACCCGTTTTTCGCCGACCCAGTTGGGTCTTTCGCCCGCTTCCAACGTGCCCTCGAATACTTTTTTGTCGTCCACCAAAATTTGCACCCAACTCCGCTCGTGAATGAGCAATTCTACCGCTACCCCGGTGTAATATTGCGGCGACGGGGTGGGTGTGGGCGACGGGGTGGGTGTGGGGGGCAGGGTGGGGGTCGGCAGCAGCACCGGCGCATCGGTGTTGGCGGCGATGGCAGTGGGTGGCGGTGTGTTTTGGCTTTGCGCCGGTTGAAATTCGACCGGCTCGGGGGTGTAACTGAATTGTGCTTCGGCGGGTTGCAGATATTGCGAGTACACAAAAAACGCCGCGCTGCCCAGCAGGGCGATGATGATGAGAAAAGTAATAATGGTATCGGCGCTGAAAAACGAGCGCGGACGGCTGGCTACCGCCAAATCGAGGTATTTGTCTACTTTTGGGGCGAATCCGTTTTTGAATGTTTGCCCGAAATCACTTTCGGCAAGGGCTTTTTCTACCGTCTCGGGGTCGAGTTCCAAATATTCCGCGTAATTTTTGATGAAACCGCGCGCCATCGGCAATGCCGGAAACGCATCGAAGGCTTCTTCTTCAATGGCGGTGATGAATTGCGGTTTAATTTTTAAATCGGTTTCAATCTGTTCAAACGACAGATTTTTTTGCGTTCTGGCTTCTTTAAATAAATTCCCAAAATTTCCCAACGGGCATCTCCTTGAAGTTGCGTAGTCTTCTATGATAGTCTGACACCCGCAAAAGTCAAGTTTGATGCCCTACGGAAAGCCATCATTTGGGCAACAATTTTGCGGCAAAACCTCAAACTGAACATAACATTTGTTTTCCAAATTGCCCCCTTTCTGCTACACTATGGATATGAACGACATGCAACAACCACCTTCCGATTCGGTGCGCCGCGATGTGCTGGAACGGTTGGCGCGGGCAATGTTAATGATTACCACCGTGGCGATAGTGTTGCTGGCAACCATTGTCGGCTGGCGAGTGGCTGTCACACGGGACAAACCGGCTGGCGCTGCCGTACCGCCCCCCGCCTCGCTGCCGTCGCCATCGCCGACGCACGACCCGTCGCGCCCGCTGGTGGGCATTGTTGCCGGGCACAGCGGCTCGGACTCGGGGGCGGTGTGCCCCGACGGATTGACCGAAGCCGACATCAATTTGGCGGTGGCACAGCGGGTTATTGACGATTTGCGCCGCAACGGGGTAGATGCCATCTTGCTGCAAGAATTCGACTCGCGCTTGCGCGGGCTGCGGGCAGATGCGCTGGTCAGCATTCATGCCGACAGTTGCAACATCCCCGGCGCAACGGGTTTTAAAGTGGCGCGGGTAACCGACAGCGCTATCCCCCGGGCAGAAGATGCGCTGGTGCAGTGTATCATCAAAACTTATGGGGATGAGACCGGTTTGCCGTTGCACGCCGGCAGCGTCACCGATGACATGACGCAATATCACGCTTTTTACGAAGTTGCCCCCACCACCCCCGGCGCCATCATCGAAACCGGTTTTATGCTGGATGACCGCAATCTGCTGGAAAAACGTCCGCAGGTGGTGGCACGGGGCATCACGCGCGGCATTCTATGTTTTTTGGGAGGTGATTTGGGTGGATAAAAAAACACTTTTGCACGATATGCAACTAAATTGGCAGCGACTGGTTTCGGCAGTGGAAGGCGTGCCGCATGATGAATTGGAGCACGCAATTCTTGCCGACGGACGGAGCATCAAAGCGGCGTGCGGGCTGTTAACGGCATGGGACGGCGAAACGATGCGCCGTATTCGGTTTGCCATCGGCGAGCGCACCAAACCGCCGCACAACCCCCTTGACGATGAATACTGGTCGGCATGGGCGGCGCGCCAAATTGAAATTAAAAGTGTCATGCCCATCCGCGGGGTGATGATTGATATGATTGGCACGCGCCGCCGATTGCTGGAACTGATTGAAACGCTGGACGATGCGCAATTTGAACGCTGGCTGGCAACCGACCCGCACGCCGGTTCGCCCCGTTTTGCCAAAACGGCATCGCTGGTGGAACAGTGGCGGCAAACGTGGAACGCCGTGCAGCCTTCGGCGGGGAAAAAACTGCTCGGCGGGTTGAAAAAACTTTTCGGAGGCAAGTAACCCATGCGTTACGATTACGATTTGGTTATTGTGGGCGGCGGACCGGCGGGCGCAACCATGGCGCTGTCGGCGGCGCGGCAAAAGTTGCGCGTGCTGCTGGTGGATAAAGCCGTATTTCCCCGCGATAAAATTTGCGGCGATGCCATCCCCCCGCGCAGCCACCCCATTTTGACAGAGTACGGCTTGAGCGATGCTATCGAACGGGTATCGCATGCCCGCATCACCGGCGAGCGTGTGTTTGCCCCCGGCGAATCTCTGCACGTTGATTTTAGCGAGCAACCGCAATTTATCTGCCCGCGCACTCATTTCGATAACATCCTCTTTCAAGCCGCCAAAACACAAGTGGATACCCGCGAAAATTGCACCGTCCTCGATGTGCTGCGCGAAAACGGGCAAATATGCGGCATTCGGGCGCGGCACAACGGCAAAACGCTGTCCATCACCGCCAAAGTGGTTGCCGGTGCAGATGGCTTCAACTCAATTGTCAAACGGCGAGCCGGATTGTATCGCTACCGGCGTTCCCACTGGGCGGTTGCCACCCGCGCCTATTACCGCGGCGTGCCCATTTCCGCCACCGAGTTTGAGATTCACTATTTCGATGAAATCTTCCCCGGCTATTTGTGGATTTTCCCCGTGGGCGACGGACGGGTGAATGTGGGTGTGGGTCAATTTCCCACCGAGCGCAGCCAAAATCGCATTTCTCTGCGCGATTTGCACCTGAGGCTGATACAGCATCCGTCGCTGGCGGGGCGATTTGCCAACGCCAAACCGGCGGGGCGATTGCGCGGCTGGAATTTGCCGCTGGCGTCCATTCGCCGCCAAATGCACGGCGACGGCTTCATTTTAGCCGGCGATGCCGCCGGGTTGATTGACCCGTTGTGGGGGCATGGCATTGACAACGCGATGATTTCCGGGCAAATTGCCGGAAACGTGCTGGCGGAAATTTGCCGCGGGCAAGATTTCAGCGCGGCGGCGCTGCAACCCTATGCCGACGCGGTTTGGCGGGAACTGGGGGCATACTTTAAATTTGCCCGTCGTTTTCGGGCGCAATGGGTCAATCCGCCCCCCCGCTGGCAGAAAATGAGCCGGTTGGAACTGCTCAACAAATTTTATTTTCGCAACCGCGGCACACTGCAAACCCACCCCGCAAATTTTGCATAACGGCACGCGCCGGGCATAATTTCTTTTGGGCATAACGAACAACCGGTATGCCCGTTCATTGTGTGGACAAACCAATCATCTTACAATCAAAGGAGATTTGTAACTATGGCAAAAGAACGTGTCATCATTATGGGTGCCGCCGGTCGAGATTTTCATAACTTCAACACCGTTTTCCGCGATAACCCGGATTATGAAGTGGTGGCATTCACCGCCACCCAAATTCCAAATATTGACGGGCGAATTTACCCCCCCGAATTGGCGGGCAAACTGTATCCCGATGGCATCCCGATTTATGCCGAAACGGAATTGACGCGGTTGATAAAAGAATTTAATGTAACGCAGGTGGTGTTCAGTTATTCTGACGTGCCGTACAATTATGTGATGCGCAAAAGCGCGGAAGTGATGGCAGCCGGTGCGGATTTTCGGCTGTTGGGGCGGCACGAAACAATGCTGAAAAGTAGCAAGCCCGTTATTTCCATCTGCGCGGTGCGCACCGGTTGCGGCAAAAGCCAAACAACCCGCGCCGTTTCAAAAATTCTGAAAGAAATGGGGAAAAAAGTTGCCGCCGTGCGCCATCCGATGCCATACGGCAATTTGGTGGTACAAGCCGTGCAGCGGTTCGCCACGCTGGATGATATGGATGAATACGATTGCACCATTGAAGAACGTGAAGAAT
>CAYPNZ010000165.1:0-6497 GCA_964411845.1 uncultured Anaerolineaceae bacterium | reverse complement strand
ATTTGCCGTGCAATTTGTTGACAATTTCCAACTCACTCGCCAGTCCTTCGCGCCCGTGTAACGGCACGGCAATTAAACCGGTGGTACGAAACCCCGTTTGCGAATCAATCTGCTCGGAAAAACGGGGGTCGCCGGCAACATCGCTAACGATGGTACTTTTTTCAAACTGGGCAACCCAACCGGCCATACCTTCACCGGGGCGCAAACGCAAATTCAACGGCGAGTAGTGTTCACCTTCGTTGTACACCACTTGACACACCAACCAACCGGGTTGAGATTCATCCCACAACCAAATGGAACTGCCGCGTGCACCAACCAGTTTGGTCGCCATTTGCAATAGCGAACGCACCAGTTCTTTTAAATCCAATGTGGCGGTAAATGCTTGCCCGGCTTGGTTCAGCAATTCCAAATCGTGGTTGCGGCGTTCCAGCGCTTCCAACGCTTGTTGTTTTTCGGTGAGGATGCGCTGTTTCAGCATAACCTGCTCGATGACGGTAGGCAGCAGTTCCAAAAAACCGCCGTCCACATCTTTGACCAGATAGTCGCTGGCGCCGAGTTTTAGTGCTTCCACCGCGATTTTTTCGCTGCCGGTGCCGGTAACCATAATGGTTGGCGGCAAAGGTCCGCGCGTTGCCAATTGCTGCAACACCGACAAACCATCGTATTCCGGCATATGCTGGTCAACCGCCAGCACATCGTAGCCGCCGGCATCATACATTTCCAACCCGCGTTTGCCATCGGGGGCAAAATCTACCACGTAACCCGCTTGTTCCAACCGCATCCGCAACAAATTGGCAATGTCGGCATCATCTTCCATACATAAAATTCTAATCGGTTTTTTCTTGGTCATAGTTTTAACTCAAACACAATTGTTATGCGTGGGACGGCGTTAACGGTAAACGGATGGTGAATGTACTACCTTTTCCCAATGTGCTTTCAACGGTAATGGTTCCATTATGCGCCTCAACAATATAACGCGCAATTGCCAACCCCAGCCCCAATCCTTCCAACCCGCGTTCCATCGTTTCGTTCATTTGCGAAAAACTGTCCCAAATGCTGTCCAGTTTATCGGCGGGGATACCTTTGCCATAATCAATAACGGCTACACGCAAGTCGTGGGGGTGGACGGTTGTTTTCAAAACGATGGTGCTGTGCTGCGGACTGAATTTTACCGCATTATCAATTAAATGCACAATTGCTTCCGACATTCGTTCTTTGTCGAGCAAAATTTCGGGCAATTCCGGCGGACGGTGTTCGGTGAGCGTAATTTGTTTGCGGGTGGTTTTGAAATGCGCCAATGCAACCACATCATCCAGCACTTCAACGAAGGGTACGGTTTTGAATTGCATGGTTCCCTGCCGTGCCGAAAATGTGGCAAACGCAACCAACCCGTCAATCAGTCGCTGCAATTGCCCCGATTGGCTTTCTAACATTGCGATAATTTCGCGTTGTTCGGCATTCAATTCACCGCGCCGGGGAGTTTTTAACGCTTCCAACCCCTGCAAAATAACGGTCAGCGGTGTTTTCAATTCGTGGCTCACCACATTTAAAAAACTGTACCGCAGCCGGTCAAGCGCTTCACGCTGCTGACGTTCGCGTTTGTATGCCGCGCTCAAATCGCGGGCGTACAGCATGGCTTGTTCAATTTGGCGGTTGGCTTCGTCAAAAAGTCGGGCGTTTTCGATGGCAACGGCGGCAAACGATGCCAGTGATTCCAGCAATTGTTGGTCGTCAAGGGTAAATTGTCCCCGTTTTTTGTTGATAACCTCTACCACCCCGATGAGTTGGTCGCGGGTGCGCAGGGGTACACACAGCACCGATTGAGTGGTGGTGGCGGTATCTTTGTCCAGCCCTTTGAAAAAACGGGGGTCTTTTGAAACATCCGGCACCAGCACCGGTTCGTTGTGCTGTGCCACCCAACCGACAATCCCCTGCCCCATCGGCAGGCGTATGCCCACCAACCCTTCCGATGCCGGACCTGCCACCGCCGCAAATTCCAACTCTTCACGAACGGTATCGAGCAGTAACAGCGCGGCGGCTTCGGTATGGAGCCGACCGGTCACTTCACCCATAATATGGGTGAGGATGTGATTCAAATCAAGGCTGGAAACAACCACCCGTGCCGCTTCTGCTACCGATTGCACGGCTTCTACCTGCCGTTGTGTTTTGGCGAATAACCATGCATTGCGCAATCCGGCGCTGATTTGTTGAGAGATTGCCGTTAAAAAAGCCAGGTCTTCCTCTTCAAAAGAGCGGGGTTCGGTTTGCGCCAGCAAAACCACCCCCGATAGACTGCCCGGCACTCGAAACGGAAAGCAAACCATTGCCTGCACGCGCAACGGCGCAAATAATTCGGTATCGGCGGGGGTAAAGGCGGTGGTATCGGCGGCAACAACGGCGTGCTGAGCGTCGCGTGTGCGGCGCACGATGGTTTCGGGCAAAAGCGACGTGGCGGCGAATGTTTTTCGCCATGCCGCCGGTATATTTTCTTCCGCCAAAACGATGGGGCGATAGCCACGGTCAAAAACCATCACCAAACCCAGCGGTAAATTCAGCATACGCATTGCCAGCCGCAACGAAACCCGCGCGATTTCTCTTGGGTTGAGCGATTGGTTAACGGCAGTCGTTCCGGTGAGCAGTAAACGCAGCCGCTCCGGCAATTTATTAAATTCCGGTGAAACTGGTGTATTTGTCACGATGGTTTAAAAACTGAAACGGATAGATGTTTTTATAACCGGATTACCAAAATTGTACCGCAAAATTACGGTTGTCACAAGTGGTAAAAACCGCGCAACCGCGGTTGTTGCAACGGTTTTATGGGAAAGTTCATTGTTGTTATGGTGAAAATCAGTTTTCTGCGGTGAGTTTGCCTGTGAGCAACAGTTGTTTCAGCCGCCGGCGGCGATACAATCGGTGTCGCCACACAAAAAACGCGCCGACGAGTATGCCGCCCACTTCCCAGCCCCACAATTCCGGGCGACGGGTAAATGCGTACCAATAGGCGCGTTTGATGTCGGTTTGTTCACTGCCCTGTTTGCGCCAAGTTTGAAATTGCCAGCCGTTGAGGGGCCAATACCACGTTTGCCGAAATGTCCACAGCCGGTCGAGAATGGCGTGTCCGTTAAATGCCAGCAAGTATTGCCACCCGCGCGGTTTTTTTGCCAGCGCAAATATCAACACCGCCAAATGGGCAATTAACGTGTGAGCAAACAATACCGCCGATTTGTATTTTCGGTAAAAATAAACGGCGGCAAGCGGTTTATCAATTAAATCGGGTCCCACTGCCGCCAATGCCACCAAACGATAATCAGTATTTTCAAGTGCGGGGAAATATTTTTTTGCCAAATCCCACGCCACCAGGGTGTAGGTTATGTGACTTTGCGGGAGCATTTAAACACCGTTTGTATCTGTTAAGCAGTGACCGTTGAACTTGTCATTGCGAGCGCAGCGAAGCAATCTCCGGGTGCAACAGCAGGGTTTGTTTCAACCCTGACGGGTTTCGCAATGACAGAGAGAGGATGGCGGGTTCATTCAATTTTAAGGGCTATCACCGAAATATTATCTTTACCGCCGGCATTGTTTGCCGCTTGCACCAACGAGTTCACCACGGGTTCCGGTTCTTTTTCGCGTTGAATGATAGCAAAAATTTGCCCGTCATCAACCATATTCCACAACCCGTCGCTGCACAGCAACAACCAGTTGCCGGGCTGGACGGTAATATGGGTGATGGTGGCATCAACGGGCGAACCCTGCCCGATGGCTTTGGTGATGATGTGCGACAGGCGGTTGTTGTTCCGCTCGGCATCGGAAATGATGCCGCTGGCAGCCAGTTGCGCCACCCATGAATCGTCATCGGTAAGTTGTACCAAATCCGTTTCGGTTGCCAAATAGACCCGGGCATCGCCGGCATGCGCAATATACACTTGCGGCAATCGTGCTACCGCCACAACAATAGTTGCACCCATGCGCCGTACCTGCGCCGCCTCAGCCGAGGCTTGTCGAACGACATGGTTGGCTTTTTCAATGGCATGGGTCATTGCCGCAGACATCGCAACGGGGGTGTTGGGCGTGTCGGGCAGTGCCATTACCAGCGATTGCCCCACAGACGTGGCAGACAACCGGCTGGCAACATCGCCCGCTTCGTGTCCGCCCATACCGTCGGCGACGATATACACGCCCGCTTCGTTGTGTACCCACACATAATCTTCATTATGCACCGCAACTTTGCCGGTGTCGGTTTTCGATGCCATTACAACTTTCACACGCACGCCTCCGCCGTGTTTGGGCTATTCTTCCACGTTGACCGCCGGAATAACAAACCAGAAGGTCGAACCTTTATCGCCATTTGAATCCACATCTATTATGCCGCCGTGTGCTTCCACTATTCGGCGGGAAATTGCCAGCCCCAACCCGACGCTTTTTTCGCCGCCGGTCGGTTTTGCCGATAATTTGGCAAAATCTTTGAATAGTTTTTTTCGGTCATCGCTGGTAATGCCGGGACCTTCATCGGTTACATTGATACGATACCCGCGGGCAACTTTTTCCGCACCGATGTGCACCGTGCTGCCCGGCGGCGAATATTTTATGGCGTTCGATACCAAATTATCAATAACCTGCCGTACCCGCACCGGGTCTGCCGTCATTTTCATATCAGGGAAATCATCAAGGACAACTTTTGTGCCTTTGGGTGTTGCCATCATCGCGTGCCGATTAACCATTTGCGATAAAAACGACCGCAGCGAGAAGGCTTCAAATCGTAATTCCAGTTTCCCCGATTCGATACGGGTTACATCCAACAAATCGTTCAACAGCGACAGCATATGCGTGGATTGTACACCGATATCGGTTATCAGCGCGGCGCGTTCACCTTCGGTTAACCGTATCTCTGAATCGGAAAGCAGGTCGGCTATCATACGGATATTGCCGATGGGTCCGCGCAGGTCGTGGGTGGCAATACCCAAAAAGGAACTTTTCAACTCATTTACGCGCATCAACTCGGCATTGGTGCGTTCAATTTCTTCTTTTTGCGCTGCCAGTTGAGAAACCAATCGTCCCTTTTCCAATATCACCGATAATTGTTCGGCGATTTCCAAAAAAATGTCCACATGCACGTTAGAATATGCGTTGGGTTGTACGCTGGAAAAGAAAAGAAAGCCCACCGGCTCATTGTTGTTTATCAGCGGGCACGTTAAAGACGACCGCATACCCTCTTTTAAAATCAAGCAGGTTGACATGGATGTCGGTTTTTTGCGCAGATACGCTTGCAAATCATCAATAATGCGCGGTTTGCCGGTTTCCAACACCGTTTTTAAACTGCTATTGGCAAGTTTGTCGGTGTAACCGGCGCCCAAATGTAACGGGTGGTCGCTTTTTGCCCAATATGCTCGCACCGTTTCGCCGTTAGCGTCAACCAGAGAAAAACCGATGCGGTTGTATGGAATGATACCTTTAAAATGCTCATACACTATTTCCAGAATATCATCCAACAGTAAACCGGCGTTGATGCTGGTGGTTATTTCGTTCAAACGTTCGCGCTGGAGTTGGTGCTGGTGAAGGGTTTGTGCAAGGTTTGTAACAGCCGTATAAAGCGGCGCATACAATTTTGATGCGGGAACCGTTAACGATATGTCAAACTGCCCAACCTGCAATTGTTCAATTGCTTGCAGCAGTTCCGTAACCCATTTATCACTGCTGTCCGGCGACTGATGCGCCATAAATCCTCCATCATGCACAACAACATTATGCCGTCAATCATGGTGGTGAGTAAGTATGCCGTTTTATTATAATACAAAACAAGCGCGATAAAAAATCCTCATTCCAAATCGTTTGCGGTACGGCGCGTTTGCCACCAACTTTGCAGCGCCAGCCACGGCGCGGCAGGTTGGTTGGCGGGCGGTTGATTGCCCCGCGCCCGCCCGATATTCCAGGTGACAACCAATTCCTGTTTGGCGCGGGTAATGCCGACATACAATAGCCGCAGCCGCTCTTTCACCAAATCCAGCCGTGCATCGTGAGTGGCGTCCCCTTCAAAATAGTCGCTGTCCGTTTCCAGCGCGGCAAGTTGCGCCAACACCTCCGCTTCCAAATTCAGGTTATCCCGAATAAACCATTTTTCGGAAAAATAATCGTCCTGCGGCTGCCCCGACGGGAAATTGTAATTGTTCACCCCCATCAGATACACCCGGTCCCATTCCAGCCCTTTGGCGCGATGCATGGTCGCCACCGTTACTTTACCGGGCGGCGGCTCGAAACCGGTGTCTTCATCATCAAACCCCAAAAATCGCCGGCGATTTTTGGCAATTTCCGCCAATTCATCCACAAATTGCGGCAGCCGCCAATCGGGGTGCTCGCGCGAGCGTTGGCGCAGCACCACCGCAAATTTGTGGGTCAGCGCCAAATCGGCGGGTTGGTCGAACATATCTTGCCCCAGCCGAATGAGGAGTTGGTCAATGGGCAAAATGGCGGCGGCGTGCCACACCCGCATCAAATCTCGAAAT
>CAYPNZ010000164.1:0-6502 GCA_964411845.1 uncultured Anaerolineaceae bacterium | reverse complement strand
AAACACCCAACCCCAACCAAATTTTGGTGGTGGAAAACGATAATTCCGGATTGCCCGTTACGCCCGTTCCCAACGGAAAAATCATCACGCTGAATCCGCCCGTGTCGGCGGCGGGGTGGGTTTCCAGCGGCGATTCGCGGCGCAATCATCTCGGCGATTCGTATGTTTATGCGGGTGTTTTTAACAAACGAACTTACATCGGCGCGTTTCAATTTGATTTGAATGCCATTCCGCGCGGCGCACCCGTTTATTACGGCGTGTTGCGCATTACCGGCTTGCGTGATGACCTGCTGGCAATTCGGAATGACAGACCGGACAACGGGCAAGCGTGGAAAATTGATTTGCTGGATGAAAGCATCGACTCATCTTGGGCGGCGGCAAATTATCAAATGCTGCTGAATGCCGTGGTGGCACAAACACTCGAACCGCTGTTGAGCGCCGAAGATTTGGGCGCGGAAACCGTCAACGAATTTGTGCTGACCCCGGAACAATTGCGGCTCATCCGCGACAAAGTGATAAACGGTTTGGAACCGCGTTTGTCTTTTCGGGTGATGGGACCGCTGGCAGGGGCGGATAATCTGTTCGCGTGGGATACCGGTTACGGTTCGCAGAGCCAAAGGAACAAAATCGAACTGATATTGAGCGTGGGCGAACCGCCCGTTACACCGATACCCTACGATTATGTGGTGGTTACCAGCACCCCGACCCCGGAAAACGTGATGACCGCGGCGGCAATGGTGGTGCAAATGACAGCCGAAGCAACGCGGGTGGGCACGGCAACCCCACCGCCGCCCAATATGGTTACGGCAACCCCCGTGCCGCGGTATTTGGTGATAGAACCAACACCCACCCCCGCCAATTTGGAAACCGCTACCGCCCAAATGGTGCTGGCAACGGCAAGAGCGTTGACCACCGGCATCCCGACCCCGCCGCCGCCGGACGCAATAACCGCCACACCCGTGCCCAGCCCCTCGGCAACCCCCACCCCCACCGCCGTGCGATATGTGCTGATAACTTCCACCCCCACGCCGGAATCGGTTTTTGCGGCGGCAACACTTTCCGTGCGGTTAACGGCTGAAGCCCGAACATTCGGCACGCCAACCCCGTTACCGCTCAATTGGGTTACACCGGTGGTGGTTACCGCCACGCCCGTGCCCGGCAATGCGGCAACGGCGCAGGCGCTGGCTCAACTGGCAACGGTTGTCGCGCTGACCACCGGCACCCCCACACCCACCCCGGCAAACTTGGTGCTGGCAACCTCTACCCCCGTGTTTGATGAAATTGCCCTTTTGCCCACGCCCACCGCCACTTTGGTGCCGGACGCCGTGCGGTCAATACCGTCGCTGCTGTTGGGCAAAGTTCTTTTCAAATCAGACCGAGAGGGCGACCCCGATGCAGTGTATGTGTATGATTTGAGTACCGGCACGCTGGGGCGTTTAACGGCTGCCTGGCCCTACGATGTGGCATACCGGCGAGATTCATATTCTGCCGACAAACGTTTTCGGGTTTATACCAGAGTGCCGGAATTTGCCTCTGACAGCCGCCTGCAAATTCATCTGACCAGCGTTCAGGACAAATGGTCTGTGGTGGTAACCCGTTTCGGCAGTGGCGATGCGTATGACCCCGTGATGTCGCCGGTGGATAATCGTATCGCGCTGGCGGCAACCGCCAGCGGCAATGATGAAATTTGGACGGTGCTGCCGGACGGTTCGCAGTTGCGGCAATTAACCGTCAACGACTGGGAAAGCGACAAAGCGCCTTCTTGGTCGCCCGACGGTACGAAAATCGTTTTCCAATCCAATCGAACGGGAAACAACCAGTTGTGGATTATGGATGCCGACGGTTCTAACCAGCAGTTGCTTTTTGGATGGGACAACTGGACGCCCTATAACGATACCAACCCGGTTTGGGTAAAATATCTCGACCCGGCGCCCTAAATTTTGGCACTATCAGAGGATGGAAATTGTAGATGAAACAAACAAATTACGTTAAACGAGTTTTGCGCTGGTGGTGGCTTTTTTTGCTCAGCATGATAATTGCCGCTGCCGCCAGTTTTTACGCCAGCCTTCAATTGCCCAAAGTATACCAAACCACAACCACCCTGCTGGTCGGACAAGTCATCCAGTCGGCAAATCCCACCGGACAAGATTTTGCCACCACCGAACAACTGGCGGAATCATACGCGCAAATTGTCCCCCGCCAGCCGATTTTACAGGCGGTGGTGGATGAATTGGGTTTGAATATGAGTTGGTCGCGCCTGAAACGAGACGTAAAAGCCGAAACCATCCCCAACACGCAACTGCTGGCTATCACCGTGGAAAACAATTCGCCGGAATTGGCAGTTGCCATCGCCGATGAAATTGCACATCAGTTAATTTTGCAAAGTCCCACTTCCCCCGAAAATGAAGCCCGCGCCGAACACGGTGTGTTCATCAAACAGCAACTGGCAAGTTTGGAAACACGCATTTCCCGTTCGGAAGAGCGGCTGGACGAAATAAACCGTCTGCTGGATACCGCATTGAGCGCCCGCGAGATTCAATCGCTGGAAAGCGAAAAGCGCACCCTGCAAGCGCTGATACGCGATTGGCAATCAAACTATATTTCGCTGCTGGACTTTTTTCAGGGCAGCGACACGGCAAATTATTTGACGGTGATTGACCCGGCACAATTGCCGGTTCGCCCCGTAAGCCCGAATGTTTTTTTGAATGTGGTACTGGCGGCATTTATGGGGTTCTCGCTGGCATTGGGGGCGGCAATTGTGCTGGAATATCTGGATGATACCATCAAATCGGGCGAAGATTTGTCCGAAGAACTCGGCATCACCGCGCTGGGGGGTATCATCAATATCAAAGGCAAAAGTTACAAAGAAAAAATGGCGGAAGCCCACGCCCCGTTTTCGCCGGTTGGCGAAGCGTATCGGCTGATTCGCACCAATATTCAGTTTATGGCATTGGATACTCCCGCGCAATTGATTGCCATAACCAGCGCCAACCCCGGCGAAGGCAAAAGTACCACCATTGCCAATTTGGGGGTGGTGATGGCACAGTCGGATTTGCGAACCATCATTGTGGATGCCGACCTGCGTCAACCCACCCAGCACGCAATTTTCCGCGTGCCGAACACCACCGGTTTGACCGATTTGCTGCTGTCGCCGGAAGTGACCATTGAAGACCAGTTGGTCAATACCGGTTATGATAACCTGCGCTTGATTACCAGCGGTTCGCTCCCGCCAAATTCATCGGAAATACTGAATTCGCAGCGGATGGTGGCGCTGTTGGAAAAACTGCGAGAATATGCCGATGTAATTCTGTTCGATACGCCACCCATTTTGATGGTAACGGATGCGTTGGTGCTTTCCAGCCGGGTGGACGGCACAATTTTGGTGGTAAAAGCCGGACACACGCGCCGTGCCGCGTTGGAAGAAGCAATTGACCGCTTGAAAAAGGTGGATACTCATCTGTTGGGCGGTATTTTGAACCAACTTTCGCCCCACACCGGCTCATACTACTATTCTTCGCAATATACCTACACCCGCACACCTGCCGGTGCCACCCGCAGGGCATCGCCGCGAAATTGGCGGCAAAAGTGGTTGGGTTTTAAACCGAATAAATAACAGGAACAGCCTCAATGTTGAATACCATTCTTCCGCCGGTGCGATTGCTCTTTCCGCTGCCACTGTTGATTATCGGTGCAACGGGTATTGCCACCCCGTGGCTTGTGCTTGCCGCGGTGATGCTGGCTTTCGCGCCGATGCTATTTCCCGAAACGCTGCTGGGGCGTCCCCCCGGCACATTTTTTTTCACCGGCGCGCTGACGCTGTTCGCCCTGGGGGCGTTGGGGGGGGTGTTGGTCAGTTATCGCGTGGTAGAAAGTTTGCCCATCTTCTTCACCATTCTCGGCAGCATCTCGCTGATGTTTGTGATAGCCAACCCCACCGTATCTCCGCGCCATATCGCGGCGGGTGTGGTTGCCGTCGGCGCAATTTTTGCCCTGTATTTTGTCACCCAGTATGCGCATTTTCAATATCCGCTGGAACAAGGTTTTGTGGCGCACATCGCGCGGCGGGTCAGCGCAATTTTCCCCGCATTTGTTATTTTTACCCCGCATCCGAACGCTGCCGCCACATTTTTGGAAGGCACGTTTTTTTTGACGCTGGCATTGGTTCAAACCGAAAAAAAACACCGCCGATTGTGGCGGGGGGTGCTGGTGTTGGTGCTGTACGGCTTGTTCATCAGCGACTCTCGCGGGGCGGCAGTGGGTATTGCCGCGGGATTGGGCTTGTGGGCAATACTCCGTGCACCGAAAACGTGGCGTCCCCCGCTGGCAATGGCGGGCGGTGTTATGCTCGGCGGCGGCGTGGGAATGCTGGCGCTAACTTTCATCATCGGCGATTCTCCGCTGACCCGGTTGGTGGCGCGTGCCGTTCGCGGTTTTGGCGGACGATACATTCTCTACCGCAACAGCATCGAACTGTTGCGCGATTACCCGTTTACCGGCGCAGGGTTGGGCAACACCTTTGCGATGGTCTATTCGCGCTATCAACTCCTCATTGATGTGCCGTTTCTGTATTATGCCCACAATCTGCCGCTGGCGGTGTGGCTGGGGCAGGGACTGTTGGGCATCATCGGGTTGGGTTGGCTGGTGGTTGCGTTTTACCGGCTGATTTGGCGCGTGGAACGCTATCCCGCCCGCATTCCCCACCGAACCCTCTTTCGCGGCAGTTGGCTTGGCGTAACCGCTACCCTCATCCACGGGCTGTTCGATGCGGCGCAATTTTCGCCCGACCACTGGACAATGCCCCTCCTTTTTGCGCTGCTGGGGCTGTCGGTGGTGCTGGCGCGGCGCGCGCTTCGCGTGCAGCCGTTGCCATCCGCCCAAAAGAAACCGCTGCCGCTGCGCACGCGGGTGGTTGGCGCGGTTATAATTTTGGTGACGATGATTGCTTTCGCCCCGAAAATTTCGGCGCAGTGGCGCACAAATGTCGGGGCGCTGTATCAAACCTATGGCGAACTTGCCCCCAACGACAAGCGGATGCCGCGGGTGATAGCCATGGAACGTGCCCGGCGGGCATTCGAGTCGGTGTTGGTGCAGCAGCCGGAAAATCCGGTTGCCAACCGGCGGTTGGGGATGATGGCGCTGGATGCCGAAGATTTTTCACAGGCGCGGGCATATCTGGAAACGGCATATCGTCACGAACCGCACAACCAACCCACGCTCAAAGCGTTGGGCTATGCCTGCCTGTGGACGGGCGATTTCAACCGCGCCGCCGAAATGTTCCAACAGGTTGATTTTCGGTCGCGGCTGGTGGATGAATTGCACTATTACCGGCATTATTGGGGAAGCCGCAATCGGGATGATTTGTCGGCAGCGGCAGAGAAGATGGCGGCGGAACTGCGCTATTGATGCGCCGTTATCGCTGCTCGATAGACGTTTTCCAGCGTTTCGGCGGCGGCATCCCACGAGTGATGCCGTTCCACAAATTGCCGTCCCGCTGCGCCCATTGCCGCCTGCATCGGGGGATTTTCCAGCAGCAAAACAATAGCCTCTGCAATTTCCACGGGCGTATCGCCCACCAAAATATCTGTACCGGGCTGAACCGCCAGCGCGCTGACCGCCTGCCGCGTGCTGACCACCGGCGTGCCCATTGCCATTGCTTCCAAAACTTTATTTTGAATACCCGCCCCGTATCGAATCGGCGACACGGCGACGGTGGCTTCTGCCAAATACGGACGCAAATCGGGCACGGTGCCGGTAATAACGATGCGTTTGTCGCTGCTCAGCGCTTTCAATTGCGGGGATGGGTCTTTTCCGGCAATTACCAATTTTGCGCGGGGGATTTTCTGCCATACTCGCGGCATAATTTCAGTTGCCAAATCCAATCCGGCGGCAATATTGGCGTGATAACTCATCTTTCCGCTGAAAACGACGGTTGCGGGTTGGCGCGGGATGTTTTGCGGCGAAAAATAGTGCAGGTCAACCCCGTTGGCAACCACCGTAATGCGTTCGGCGGCATTTTCGACACCGGACAGCGCAACCAGCGCTTGCCGGTCGTGCGGCGACGTAACCACCACCCGCGAGAAAAATGTCAGCAATTGTGATTCATACTTTCGGGTGCGCGCCAAATCGAGCCACGCCATCAGCCGGCTTTTCAGAGTGGGGGCGGCGGTGCGCAAGCGTTCAAATAGCAGCGAAATCGAATCTACCGAATCGAACACAACCGGCACACCGGCAATACCCCGCCCGATTTCCGCCGCGCGCAGATGTTCCACGTGTGCCACATCGAAGTTTTGTTTGGCAAGCCGCCGGCGGATGCGGGCATCCATTTGCGGGGAAATGCCATACGCCGCTTGAAACGGAGTGCGGCTGGGCAGGGCGCGGATGCCGTTCCACAGGGTTTGTCGGCGAGAAAGCGGCACGCCTTCGGTAGCGGTACAGCCGGCGGCAATATCGGCGGGAACGGTGGCGGCATCGCCGGGCGGTTGCAGGTGCATCAAAGTGATAT
>CAYPNZ010000163.1:0-6516 GCA_964411845.1 uncultured Anaerolineaceae bacterium | reverse complement strand
GAAGTTTTGCCCGCGCAGACTGCCATCGGCACGACGGGGGTGAATGTGCCCCGCGATGTGGAAATCAACAGCAGCGCCGATTTTTCGTTTGTGACGGTGGGTTATAGGGATGATGCGGAAGACGCTTCGGCGCACCGGCGGGGCATCAACGTGACCGTGCTCGACCCCGCCACCGGTGCGATTCTGGCGAAAAAAGGCTTCGATACCGCGGCGAATCAATATGAAGATGCCGCCCTGCGCGACTTTTTGGCGCAGATTCCCGCCGGGCGGATTGTGCTGATCAGCAGCAAAGGGGCGGATGCGGGCGCGTTTCTGTCCGGCGGCTTCGAGATGCTCGGCGGCTCGGCGGGCGTGCCGGCGATGCCATATTCGCTCATCGGCGTGAAAGGCGCGGCGGTCGGCACGGCGGCGGAAAGCCCCGACGGCTATCTGCGGCTCGGTCGCAACCCGGATGACCGCTCGCTGGCGGCGGCGGTGGACTGGCTGGAAATTTCGGAGTGATGGATTTCCCATCCATTGAAACTATGCTATACTCTTTTCCGTGACCTGCAAAGGTTGCTGAATATCAATCGAGTATCCAATGGTTGCCCGACACATTCCGTCGGGCTTTTTGTTGCAACAGCTGGCTTTTGTGTGTGGGAACGGGGTCGAACTGTTGGCAAACAACAGGGAGTATGCGGCACGCGCGGCATGCAAAATGGACGACTCATCACACACAGGAGCATATTTTGACAAACGAATTTTCACAATTGGGCTTGCGCTCACAATTGGTGCAAACCCTCACTGAACTGGCACACACCACCCCCACCCCCATTCAAACCGCCATCATCCCCACAATGATGACCGGACAAGACGTTATCGGACAGGCACAAACCGGCACCGGCAAAACTGCCGCGTTTACCCTGCCCATTTTAAACAACCTTGCCCCCGATTTGGGTTTTGTGCAGGCGTTGGTGCTGGCGCCCACCCGCGAACTGGCGATGCAGGTTGCCGGCGCGATTCACGAATATGGCAAAGGTACGGGTATCAGCGTGCTGCCGGTGTATGGCGGCGCGCCGTACAGTGCGCAGATTCGGCGGCTGAAACACGGCGTGGATATTGTGGTCGGCACGCCGGGGCGGCTGCTCGACCTGATTCGCAAACGCGCGCTCAACCTGAGTATGGTTTCGACGGTGGTGCTGGATGAAGCCGATGAAATGTTGAGCATGGGCTTTGTCGAAGACATCGAATCCATTTTGGATGAAACCCCCGCCGAACGCCAAACCGCGCTTTTCTCGGCGACCATGCCCCCCGCCATCCGCAAGTTGGCAAACACCTACCTCCGCGACCCGGAGGTGGTGGCGATTGAGCGCAAACAAATGACGGTGGACACCATCGAGCAGCGATATGTGCTGACCAACGCCGCCGACAAATTGGCAGTGCTGACCCGTTTGCTGGAAGTGGAATCTGTTTCCAGCGCACTGATTTTCGCCCGCACGCGGCTCGGCACGGGGGAACTGGCGGACGCGCTGACTGCCCGCGGTATTCCCGCCGAAGCGCTCAACGGCGATATGAATCAGGACGCGCGCACGCGCACGCTGAACCGTTTTCGGCAGGGGCGCGTCACCGTGCTGGTGGCGACGGATGTCGCCGCGCGCGGGCTGGATATTGACGATATTTCGCACGTGTTCAATTACGATTTGCCGGAAGACCCGGAAGTGTTTGTGCATCGGGTGGGGCGAACGGGACGCGCCGGCAAAACGGGCATCGCCATTTCGCTGATAACGCCGAAAGAACAGTGGCGGCTGCGGCGCATCGAAAAATTTACCAAACAAAAAATGGCGAAAATGGACATTCCTTCCACCGAAGATATTTTGGCGCGCCGCAAAGCCGACCTGACCGAAAAAGTGATGGTTTGGCTGCGCCGCGAACGGTACGGTTCGGAAATGGAAATTGTGGCGGAACTGGTGGAAGCCGGGCACGACCCGTTGGCAGTGGCGGCGGCATCGCTGAAACTGGCGCGCAAAGCCGAAAAACAGCGTCCCATCGAGCCGGTGGGCGATGTGCAATTTCACGCGGCAAAAGGCAAAGCACCCCGCAACGGTCGCGCCGGTCGCAGCGGCAGGCAGGAAAAACGCAACTTCGGGCGCGAATCGCACGAAGACGGGATGGTGCGGTTGTCGCTCGGCACGGGTGAAATTCACGGCGTGCGCATCAATCACATTGTGCGCTCGCTGGCGAAATACGCCGGTATTCCGGGGCACACCATCGGCAAAATTCGGGTGCAGAAACAGCGCACATTTGTGGATGTGCCGGAACAGTTTGTGGAACGGGTGCTCGCCAACCCGCAGGATTACCGCATCGGCAGCAAAACGGTGTCGGTGGAACGGGCGTAAAAATAGCGATTGGTTATTGAAGATTGTTAACCCCGACAGGTTTTAACGCCTGTCGGGGTTTTTGATTCAGCGCAAGATGAGCGGCAAATAAACTCGGTGCGACAGCGGCGCGGGTAAAACCGCCAGCGAGGTGCCATAGTGTTCGTAATCTCCGGGGCTCGCCGGCGAAGCTTCTACAATTGACGGAAAGCATGTGCTTCCGGACACACCCTCGTCCCAAAAAATATCGTAACACGTCCGGATAGCACCGGCACTTGGATGCCCATTGGCGGTGTATCCCGTCAAGCCGATGGCAATATCATCTTTGCCGTCACTGTCGAAATCTCCGGCGGCAAGCGCCACGCCACGATACTGATTGTCGCCCGGGTTTAGAGCATCTATGTCAATATCGGGATGGGTTGTCGTGGTAAGCCCAACCGTTGCCCCCGGAATTAACTGCACCAAGCCGATATTGGCGTACGTTGTGTCCGTGCCGTTATTGTTGACGGTTAAATCTTCATAAGGCGTGCCGACCGCCAAATCATCAAAACCATCGTTATTGAAATCACCGGCGGCGAGCGCGTAGCCGAATTGGTCGGACGCTTCCGATGCGTTGTGCGGTGTCTGAGTTTCGCTCACGTTGCTTTGCCACCAGAATTGCGCGCCGGTTGCCGACAAATCGGTGCCGTCATTGTAGAGGATGCTCATCGCGCCGGTATCCGTCATTGAAAAAGGGTCGCCTTCCAAATCTTCCCCCGGCGCGCCGATGGCTAAATCGGGATAGCCGTCGCCGTTGAAATCGCCCACAGCCAGCGCCGCGCCGAAACGGTCGCCGTCTTCATCGCCGTCATTGCCGCCATCGACACTGGTTTGATGCCACATAGTTATATCGCTATAGTAGATAATATAGACCATCCCCCCGCGCGCAGGATTGCTGATGGGTGCAGGAGTGGAATTGTTCGGCGCACCGATAACGAGGTCGTCTTTGCCATCGCTGTCAAAGTCGGCGGCGGCTAAAGCGAAGCCGTATTCGGCATAAGGGTCGTCACCATAAAGTTGACTATTGTTATTTTCGTTTAACCCGTTGCTACTGCCCCAGAAGAAGAGAATTGTCCCCGCATCGGTTAAAACCGATGTGCCCGAAACATCATATCCCGGCGCGCTGACCGCCAAATCGGTGAAGCCGTCACCGTCAAAATCGCCGGTGGTTAACGCCGCACCGAAATTATCATCGTTAGAGCCGCCGTCGGGGTCAATATCGGTAAAAGCAAAATAGTCTTTATTTTCTGTGACAAAACCGTTTTCCGACCCGTAGAAGATGTTCACCGCACCCGTCGCATTGTCCTCCCCCGGCACACCGGCGGCAATATCGTAATAACCGTCACGGTTAAAATCGCCCACAGCCAGAGCTGAGGCAAAATAGTCATTGGCATTAACGCCTCCGGTTGAGGATGTCTGCCCCATATATTCGCTGTTGGTGGGGGGATTACCCGGGAAGTCGAAGTCGGCATAACCGTAAATAACTTGCATAATGCCGGCATTGGTTACCGCGCCGCTACCTTCATTCGGCACACCGACCACCAGCGAGGCGGCGGTGGGGGGATTATCGCTCCAGCCGGTGACGCGCGGGGGTCCGTCGGCAAGAGACAGGGTGGCAAAAACCATACCGCCAATCAATAGCAATAACAACAATACCGCACCGCTTCTTTTTGCGTGCATTATTTGCTCCTTTTTGTGAAATTACGGGGGAAATACTGTGGCACTTGTGTATACAAGTTTACAACCGAAACGCGGGTTTTGTCAATGCGGGATGAGGTTTTTGGGGATTTTAATTGGGGGGGGAACACACCTCGGGTTCGGTAGTTTTACGGTTCAAAGTTTACGGCATTTTCACCCTGAGTAGCCCGTTAGGGTGTATCGAAGGGTGAAAATGCCGTGCGTTCTCCGGCAATGAATTGCCGGGTTAACAACCAAAACCGGCTCACGCGCTATTTCCGCTCGCCAGCCGACCCCGTACATCCACAGCGAAACCGCCTGCCGGCAGCGCGTAAAACGGATTGATTTCCACCTCGGCGATTTGGGGGAAATCCGCCGCCAGTTGCGAGAGCCGCACCAGCGCGTCAATCACGGCGGCGCGGTCGGCGGGGGGGATGTTTCGCCAGCCGTGCAGCCGCTTTCCGGCGACGGTTTCATCCAGCAGCCGTGCCGCCTGCGCGGGCGACAGCGGCGCAATTGCGGTGGCAACATCGCGCACCAGTTCCACTTCCACCCCGCCCGTGCCCACCAGCGCCAGCGCGCCGAATTGCGGGTCGCGCCGCGCGCCGATGATGAGTTCCTGTCCCCCCGCCAGCATTTTTTGCACCAAAACCCCATCCAATTTGGCGGATGGATTCGCCGCGCGGGCAGCGTCCATAATCTGCCCGAAGGCTCGCGCCACCGAATCGCCATCGGGCAAATTTAAAACCACCCCGCCCACATCCGATTTGTGGGTGATGTCCGCCGAAACAAGTTTCAGCGCCGCGGGATAGCCCATCGTTTCCGCCAGCCGCACCGCATCGGCGGGGGTGGCGGCGAATGCCGACGGCGGCAGGGCAATGCCGTATGCCGCGAGTGCGGCGGCGAAATCGCCTGCGCTGAGGGCGGCTTCTGCGGCTGTTTTGTCGATATTCTGCGGCGCGGGGGACGTTTCTTCTGCCGTTGAAAGCCACTGTTGGCGCTGCCACATCGCGGCGAGCGCAGCAGGCGCTTCTTCCGGAAAGGTGAAATTCGGAATGCGGCGGCGGCTCAAAATGGCGCGCGCATCAGCGGCGGCAGTGGAAATTTCGCCCATAATGGCGGTCAGCACCGGTTTGCGATGCCGGGCGGCAATATCGGCGACGGTGTCGGCAAGGCTGGTGGGCAGAAACCAGTCGTTGGGCGCCATGATGACCAGCACCGCGTCCACGGTGGGGTCGGTCAGCAGCGCTTCCAGCGCCAGCGCATACGTGCCGACGCCGGGTCCCGCCAGAATATCCACCGGATTGTGAACGCTGGCGGCGGGGGGAAGTTGTTTTTTCAGGGTGGATTGTGTTTCGGCGGTGAGGGGGGCGAGTTCCAGCCCGGCGGCTTCGATGGCATCCACCGCCATAATGCCGGGACCGCCGGCGTGGGTCAGCACGGCGACGCGATTCCCTTTGGGCAGCGGCTGCCACGCCAGCGCGCGCGCCCAGTTGAACATATCTTGC
This sequence comes from uncultured Anaerolineaceae bacterium, assembly GCA_964411845.1. GTDB lineage: Bacteria > Chloroflexota > Anaerolineae > 4572-78 > 4572-78 > JANTHQ01. Next base: position 938 of record CAYPNZ010000163.1, on the reverse strand, counting down.
ATCGAGTTGGCGCGCAAAATGCCCGCGCGGGCGAAGGCGGCATCGTATGCCTCGGCGCTGCCCGCCAGCGAGCCGGTGTGCGATGCCACTGCCTGCGCGCCCCCTTTGCCGCGTCCCCCTTTGATGGCGATGATGGGTTTGCGGCGCGCCACCGCTGCGGCGGTGCGGATGAAGGCTTCGCCATTGCTCACCCCTTCCATATAAAGGGTGATGACGCGAGTGTTGGGGTCGTCGCCCAGCGCGGCGAGGGTTTCCGTTTCCGTCACGCCGACTTGATTGCCCAAACTGACGATGCGCGAAAAGCCGATGCCCTTCCCCTGCGCCCAGTCAATCACCACGGCGCACATCGCGCCCGATTGCGACACGAATCCGATGTCGCCCGCGCGGGGCATGCCGACCACAAAGGTGGTGTTCAGCGGGGTGTGGGTGTCAATACTGCCGATGCAGTTGGGACCCATCACCGTCACACCGTATTTTTCAGCCACTGCGGCGAGTTCCGCTTCCAGCGCGGCGCCTTTTTCGCCCGCTTCGCGGAAGCCGCCGCTGGGCACAATAACGTGCATAATGCCGCGCTGACCGCACGCCGCCACGGCAGCGGGCACTTTCGGCGCGGCAACGATGATGATGGCTAAATCCACGGGGTCGGGCACATCGGCAATGGTGGGGTAGCACCGCTTGCCCAGAATTTCGGCGGCGGCGGGGTGCACGGGGTAAATTTCGCCGGGGAATTTGTGCTCAACCAAATTGCGCACCACGCCGTAGCCCAATTTGTGGCTTTCGCGCGATGCACCGATGACGGCAACGCCTTTCGGGGAAAAGAAGGGAGTCAACATTGAAGCCTCCTGAAACGTGATGCGTGAAACGTGATGCGTGAAACGTGATGCGTGAAACGTGAAACGTGATAATCTGCAACCCTGCAACCCTGCAACCCTGAAACC
>CAYPNZ010000162.1:0-6535 GCA_964411845.1 uncultured Anaerolineaceae bacterium | reverse complement strand
CAATCGCTTTTCGGCATCAATGCGTCCCACGTAAAACAGGATGGTTTTGTCGGGGGAAAGTCCGTATTTTCGGCGCATTTTGGCGCGTGCGATGCCGGTTTCCGGTTGAAAGCGGTGGATGTCTACCCCGCACGATACCGGTTTGACGGGGGCGCGCAGGGCTTCGCCGCGAATGATGTTGGCGGCGGTGGCGGTCGGGGTGGTGACATAATCGAGTTTGTTGTACAGGCTCAGCACGCTGTACCATAACAACCATTTTGCCGCACCGTGTAATTTTTGGGGAATAGGCAGGTAGGGCATAACATTTTCCGGCAGGAAATGGTTAGTGCCCATCACCGGCACCCGGTGTTTTTTGGCTACCTGATAGACCACCCGGCTGAGCGGGTAATGGTCTTGCAGGTGAACGATGTCCGGGCGGAAGGTTTTGAACAGTTTTTTGATGGCGCCCATCGGTGCGGGTGAAAAATAAGCATTATCGTGCAAACTTTTTAAATGCAGGGCGGCGATAGACAGCACCAACACCCCGTTTTTTACGGTGCGTCGGGTGTGTAATTCTTCTGCGGGAACAATCATTGCCACCGAATGCCCTAACTTTGCCAATCCTTCTGCCAGTCGAATGGTGAAAACGGCTTGCCCGTTGTTGCCCGGATAATAGGTTTGTCCCGCGATGACTATTCGCATAATAAAATCCTCTGTAACGAAAGTTTATACAAGAAGCGCCCCCTGCCCTTGCTCCTTACTCCCTGCTCCTTACCCCTTTTAAAACCGTGGCGCGTGGTTTTTCAAATAGCGCATCAGAAAGAAAAGCGCCGTTACCAGCCCGATACCCGCCGCAATTTGAAAACCGATTTCCAATTGGCGCACAAATTGACTCAAGTAGTAACCGGCTAACACCAGCCCGCCGGTCCAAATACACTCAGCGAGAAAGATTGTGCCGAACCAGCGTCGCCACGGAACGCGCGCCAGCCCCGCGCCAATCAGTGCCGGCAGGGCAAGGCTCAGCGTTAATTTGGCGACAAACAAAATTTTTACGGCGTGGGTTTGCATTTGTTGCTGAAACCAGGTGATATATTCGGGGTGCAGCCCGAAACGCTTGCCCAGTTTTTTAATCCAGTCAATTTTACCGGCATACCCCAGCGAATACCACAGGGTATCGGCGGTTAAATTACCGGCAGATGCCGCCACAAAAACATAACCGGGGCGCAACAAGCCCCCGGCAGCCGCAACCGCGCCCAGCAGGGTGGCAATCGGTCCTTCAACGGCAACCAATGCCGCCAATAAAATATAACTCCAAACACCAAGTTGGGGAATTTCCCCGCTTGCTATCGAGAGCCAATAGGTTTCTAATGTTTGAAGATGTGTTACCATACCAATGCTGCCACTACCGTTACGCAAAAATCGCCGCAAGGTTGCTCATCATAACATGGCGATGTGCTGCTGTCAATGTGGTGCGTTGGCGCTGTGCAAAAAGGTATCGGCTTGACGAATAACATTCCGGTCGAGTTCGTAAGTCAGTGTTGTTAAAAGTTCATCCACGGGCAGCCACTGATGTGCCACGTGTTCATCCCACAAATATTGCACGTTGTCGGAATGGGTTTCGGCGAGGAAGAACACAACCAGTTTTTCCACGCCCGGTTTGGGGGAATACTTGATTTCGGCGCGGAAACCATCGTAAAAGGTCAGGTCTTTCAACCCGACTTCTTCGTAAATTTCACGGCGGGCGGTTTCGTGTTCCGTTTCGCCGGCTTCCATGTGACCCTTCACCAATCCCCAATACCCTTTTTCTTTTTTATATTCTACCGTCAGATAGAGGATTTTATCGTTTTCGCGTTTGAAAATTACCGCGCCGCACGATTTTTCGTGTTTGATGGGTTTCATTTTCGCAAAACTCCGTTCATCAGCAGTGATAAAATTGTTTCGATGCGGGCATGCACGTGCCATGCAGAAAGTGACAGGGTGTTATCCGACAAACCTTCGCGTAACCAACGAAGGGCATCTTCAAATTGCGCCATAACCGTTTGCGAAACCGTCCGCACCGATTGTACCGCGTGTTGATATTCGGCGACGGTAAACGGTTCGGGCAGGGCGGGGACGGGGTTGGCGGCGATGGCAGCCAGCGCATTTTCGCAGGCGGTTTTGATGCGTTTCAATTTTTCTTTTTCCGGCATTAAAAATTCCGCCGAAACTTCGGTGGCGGGGGCGCTGTCCAGCGCGGTGGCAAAGGCATATTCCAGCGCGCCGATGGACGCGGCAGCCCGCTGCAATGCCCGGTTTGCATCGGCGAGGGCAGCGTGTGCCGCCGACAACTCCGCGGCGGCGGGGCGGGTTGGCGGTGCGGCATCCGGTTTCAGCAGATTATCCAGCCGGGTGATGTGTGCGGCGGCGGTTGCCAGCGCGTGCCGTTGGGCTGCCAGCAGCGAATGCAGATATTCTGCCAGTGTACCGCCGATGGGGGCAGTGGCGGCGGGCAGGGTGAAATAGAAATCGGTTTGCCCGTGCGCATCGTTTGCCACTGCTGAAAAGGTAAGTTTTTCGGCGGCGGTTTCGGTTTCCACCGGCAGGATTTCCCCCGAAAGGAGCAGCCGGAAGGGAACGACGGCATCCGCAAATTCAAATTGCACGGTTTCGGTGGGCGGCGCGAATAGAATTTGGTGTGTTTCCGGTGCGGGGGAAAGCCGGGTGACGGTGTTTGCTTCTTTCTGCCGCCAAAAATCTGCGGTGGGTGTTCCGTTGCCGTGTACCGGCGCAGCGGGCGCAAATTGAAACCCCGTGCCGACATCGGCGGGGTCGGGCATAACCCGAACGCCGTGAGGGGGTAAATCTATGGCATCTGCCAATTCCCAGCCAATTTCGGTGAGCCGGCGGCGGTAAGTTTCGTGCGCGTGTGCGGCGATGTACGCGATAAAATCGGTTTTATCCTGAATGAAAGCGGGAACATCCAGCGGTGCATCAAATTTTACCGCGCTGATGGTGCTGAAAGGCGTTGGCGGTTGGTATGCGGCATTCAGCGCATCGATACCGCCATCGGCGTATTTTTTCCGCAGCCAGATAGCCCACTGCACGGCGGTGGTGTGCTCGCTGAAATCGGGGACGGCGGGCGGCGGCATCAACTGCGCGGAAAATTTTTCGGTGTGCGGTTGCAGCGCATCGAACAGTGTTTGCCACCATTGCCGCAGAAATTTATCGGTGACGGGATGTTCCCACACGGGGAGCGGTTGCGGATTGCCGGCGGCATCCACCTGCCTGATTTCGGGATGTTGGCGGAGCAGCCAGCCGGGCAAACCGTTGTGCAGCAGTGCCGCGGTCGGCACTGCGGGCGACAGTTCCAGCCGCACGGCGAAACCCATTGCGGCGCACAATTGCACAAATCCGACCAAATCGCGGCGGGGCGTGCTCAAACCGGTCAGGTCGGTGCGGTCGGCGGCAAATTGGTGGAAGCCCCACGGCACCGGCGTAACGATGGTTTCTGCGCCCAACTGCCGCATTCGGGTCAGCAATTGTTCCCACTGCGGGCGGGGTAATCGAAAATAGTGGAAGGAAATATCAGACATAAGCGGTTCCTGTTTGTAATGGTTCAATACATCACGCCTCACTTGTTGCATGCCCCGTGGGCAGCCACAAAATGGACGGAATTGCCAGCAGGGCAATCAGCGCGCTGATAAAATAGGTGGTGTGCAGCCCGAAATGGTCGCCGATGAGTCCGTTGCCGAAAATGGCGATGGGACGCACCAAAAACGAAATGGCGATAAAAATACCGTTCCCCATGGCGCGATTTTCGGGCATATTGTCTTGCACCACTGCCAGCATCACCGGGGTGGTTGAAAGCCCGGTGAACCCCAGTGCCAGCAGTACCGGCGTTAGCAGCCAGCCTTCGGTGCGCAGAAAAACCAGCATCATCAGTGATGTGCCGATAATGCCGCCCAACAGAATTTTTTTGCGTCCGATGCGGTCGCTGAGGTGTCCGCCCACCAGCGCACCGACAACACCTGCCACTTCCCATACCGACAGCGCCGCACCGGCAATCCACAGGCTGGCGCCCTGTTGGGTCATAAATGTGGGCAGGTAAACCGCCAGTGCGGTCATAATAAATTCGCGCGGCAGCCGAATGCCAATCATCGGCAGGAAAAGGCGGCGAATGGCGGGCAGCGCTTCGCGGAAGCCGCGCGGTTTTTCGGCGGGTTTTGCCGAAATGCGGTGCAGTCGCCAAAACAAAACGGCGGTTGCCGCCCAGCCGAAAATCACCACCCGGTAGAATCCGTCCAGTGTCCACAGCGATACCGCCCATACTGCCACCAGCGGACCGACGGTGCGCCCCAGTTCGCCGCCCGCCATAAAATAACTCATGCCGCGCCCGACCTGCTTGCCCGAAATGCGGGCAACCATCGCCGGGGCGGGGGCGTGAAATGCCGCCACACTGATGCCGGTGACAAACAGCAAAATTGCCAAGGTGAGATAGTTGGGCGCAAAACCCATCGCGCTGATGAGGGTGGCGGTCACGGCGGGGGCAAAAATGACCAGATAGCGCATACTGATTTTATCGGCAAAATAGCCGATGAACGGGTTGAGCAGAGCGGGCAGTTGGATGAATGCCGCCAACGACCCCGCCGCGGTCAGCGACAGCGACATTTTTTGCATCAACAGCGGCAGTAATGGCGAAACGAATGCCGTGTAGGTATCGTGGGTGAAATGCCCGCCCACGATGGACAAAATTTGGTCGGTGTGAAATTTCGCGTCGTTCGGTTCAGTCCGAACGGTGGTGGATTGTGCAGTCATAAAATGTGTCCGTGTGTTGCCGCAATTTGCGGGGGTCAGTATGGCAGCGGTGTGCCGTCATAGTTTAAAAACCGTCCGCTTTGCGCGGTCGAAAGTTGTTCGATGGTGTTAATAATGTGTGCCGCCGATTCTTCCGGGCGCAACGGTGCGGCGCTGCCGCCCATATCGGTGCGCACCCAACCGGGATGCACGCTGACAACCGTTACCCCGTCGGCGCGAAAGGCGCTTGCCTGCGATTTGGTCAGCATGTTCAGTGCGGCTTTTGAAATGCTGTACGGTATCGAACTGCCGCCGCCCAATTCAATGGAACCCAGCCGCGAACTGATGTTGATAATTTTCGCATCGGCAGTTGTTTTTAATAACGGATACAGGTGTTGGGTGGCAAGAAATGCGCCGCCGACGTTCACCTCAAAATGGCGGGCGATGCTGTCCCACGCCAAGTTTTCCATACCGCCGGCGCGGTCGAGCAGGATACCCGCGTTGTTTATCAGCAGATTGAGCCGCCCGAAACGCTTTTCGATGAACGCGCGCAGCGCGTCAAGCATTTCCGCGACGGTCACATCCACATTGAAAGGATGCAGGGTATCCGATTTTTGCGCCAGCAGTGCCGCTGACCGCGCCGCGTCGCGGTATCCGGCGACAACTTGATACCCCTTTTGGGCAAGTTGACCGGCAAGTTGATAGCCAATGCCGCGGTTTGCTCCGCTGACAAAAGCAATTTTTTCGATTGCCATAAACGCCTCCGATTTTTTCGGTTTTCCGGCGGTAACTGTTCTGACCGCCTATTGAACTCGTCATTGTGAGCCCGGCGAAGCAATCTCCGTTTGCGGCAGTTGGAAATTGCTTCAACCCTAACGGGTTTCGCAATGACAGGCTGACCGGTTACTTCCGGTGACGGTTAATAGTTTTCAATGAACGATTTGAATACGCCGGTGGCAGACAGGTGCGACAGCGCTTCGGTGGTGGAAGTTTCGCCATCCAAAAAGCGGACAATTTCCGGCATCGGCGCGGTGACGGTTCCCAGTTGGTTGCCGTTTTTGTCGTTGACGATAATTTTTGCCGAATCGAGGTCGGCTTGCATATTGCCTTCGCTAAAAGCGCGGATGGTGCGCAAAGCGTTACCCACTTCCAGCACAAATAATTTCAACAGCAAATCGTTATCTTCCAAACTGTATTCGGATACGATGGTGATGATGGCGGTGCGTTCGCCGCCGTTGGCGCGGTTATCCACAATTTTCACCACCGAGTCAATCCCCGCGCTGCTGATAGTGCCCGCCATTAGTTTTTCCAGCGTGGCGTCATCAAATGCGGCAACGCGCGTGACGGCGGGGGTGGGCGTGGCGGCGGGGGTGGGGGTCGGCGGTACGGGAGTCGGTGTGCCGATGCGCGGGAAGTTGGTGGCAGTGGGCGGTTTTGGCATAACCACCACGGCTTTGGTCGGGACGGTTTGCGGCGCAATAGCGGCATTGTCGGCGGGGGCGCCGATGGCACAGCCGGTGGCAATCAGTGCCGTTGCGGCGAGAAGAATCAATCTTTTCATTACGGGAGCCTTTCGTGTATCTGCATTTTAACGCAGGTATTATACACCAAAATGGCTGACGGCGTAATCTGCCGGGCTAAAAAACAAAACCGACCGGCGGTCGCCCGCGCGCTGTCGGTTTGTGTTTTAAAGGTGCGGTTGGCAACCGATGTGCGTAACTTTTGTTGATATCAATGCCTTAAACCATTGGTAACAAGTGAAGAAATTGTATAGCCGTCAAAT
>CAYPNZ010000161.1:5624-6590 GCA_964411845.1 uncultured Anaerolineaceae bacterium | reverse complement strand
ATCTTCCGGCAGGGGAACGGTCTTCAGCGCGCGGTCAATTTCGTCACGGGTCAGAGCGGTCAACTCGCTCACCCGCAAACCGGTATCGAACAGCACGTGCAGGATAGCACGATTGCGGAGGAGCGCAATTTTTCGCCGCCGTTGCTGCCACCGTTTCAAATTCGATTCGCCGGTTGGCGGCGTGTTCTCATCCGGCAGCGGAAGTTCATCATAATACAGAACAATTGCCGCCAAATTGGGGTCAATTTTGCGGTGGGGATAGGCTTTCCGCGATTGATTGCGCCCGCTTTTCAAGCGGACTTCGGTTTTACCCAAATCGAATTGTGGCAGGTAATTTTGTGCCACCGCCCACGATAAAAACCGTTTTACCGCAGCGATATAATGCTGTACCGTGGCGTGCGCATAGCGCGCGGGGTGCGTCGGCGGGGCAGGGGGGGGCGAAAAATCCGGCTCGGCATCGTTTTCGTCGGTAACGGGCGGTGTTGGCGGTGGCACAGCCTTTCGTTTGGGCGAAGTTGCTGTCAGCCAGTCGTAATACGCCAGCAACACATCGCTATCGAGCATAGCGGCAGGGTAGGGGGCTTTAAAGCCTTTTTTGCGCCCGTATGAATTTCGCACAAATTTTTTGAAGACCGTCAATGCGCTGGCATAACTTTGCGCGGTATTTGCCGCGCTGGGAGATGCGCCGGCAGACAGTTTCAGGTGGGTGGCAAAATGTTCCAGCAAATCGAAAAGTTTCAGTTCGGCGGAGGTAGTATCATCTGTGGGTGTTTGAGCATTTTCAGTGGTCATTTGGGTGACTCCTTTGTATTTTACAAAATAACACTTTTGTAAAACACTGATATTACGGCGGTTTTGTCCGCGAATGTCCGCGTTTGCGTCCGCGAATGTCCGCGTTTCTTTCATGCCGCTTTCGACACCGGTCAGAACAGTACAACCGCTGTTTACCCGTCAGCACCCGCCCGC
>CAYPNZ010000161.1:4327-5614 GCA_964411845.1 uncultured Anaerolineaceae bacterium | reverse complement strand
CAAACAATGCAGGTTTGCCGCCGATAATAACCGGCTCTCTCCGGTTGTACCGCGCCCCCCGGCGGGTAATTCACAAGGTTTTTGTCCTCGGTCAATTGCGCCCCTGCCCCACACGCATTACACGAAAATTCGAGTGTGACACGCCCGGCGCGCGGTTTGTCCCAGTGGTATTTTACCATAAATTCCGATGAACCGCATGCGGGGCACGGATACCCCCATTTCAGCCATTCGGATGTATCAGACATTTGTTCTGTGCCCCCTGCGGCTCGATTCTAGGCGTTTACCAGCGCTTTTGCGGCTTGTACCTCGTTATTCCATCGTTTGAACGTTTCTTGCCCCGCTATGGTGGCTTGGTAGATTCGCTTGCGCCCCTCTTTATAGGACAATAGCAAGCCGTCCGATTCGAGGTCGTCAAGAACACGCTGCGCGGTGCCTTTGTTGATGCCCAAATCAACCCCCGCGTGGGTGGCGGTGGCTTCCTTCTCGCCGATGACATATTCCAGCATCTCATGTCGCTGTTCGGTGTACCGCGCCCGGATGTGGTCATCTACCGGCAGCCACATCCCCCGGTCTTTGAAAAATTTCACGGCGAATGAGAACTCTTCAATGTCGCGCCCGACCCCCGCTATTTTCCCGGTATCCATTCCCCGGTCACGGTAGAACCCGATGATGGTGTCGGCAATGCCAACCTTGCTGATTGAACCGTACACATCACTGATGACGTTTTCTTCACTGCCGGATAACTTGGGCATGTGGTCAATCAACAGAATGCAGGCATTATGTTTCAGTGCGCCGGTTTGCAGAGGTGAAAGGGTGCGTTTCATATCCTGCGGGCTGAACTGGTCGGAGTCAATGGCGCGGGTCAGGGTGTCTATGATTACCAGCGCGTAATTATGCCGGGCAATGTGTGCCAGCACTTTATCTACCCCGCCTTTTTCCAGTGCGCCGATTAAATTGTGCTGTTCCGGGGTGATAAATCTCACGCCGGCGCGGATTTGCCAGTTTTGCAGTTTTGCCCGTTGCGATATTCGGCGTGGAGAGTCTTCAAGTGCAATATAGAGCACTTTTTGCCGAGTGGTATTGATGCCCAAAAACGGGGTGCCGGTGCCAACCGAGTGCGCCAATTGCATCGCCAACCAACTTTTACCGGCTTTCGGTTTTCCCGCCAGAAACGACAGCCCGGCAGGCAATATGTTTTTTACCACCCAATGCGGCTCCGGGAATTCAGTGGTGAGTAAATATTCTGCGGTGAGCGTGGTTGTTTCGGTTTCAATCGTTCGCCGTTCC
>CAYPNZ010000161.1:0-4317 GCA_964411845.1 uncultured Anaerolineaceae bacterium | reverse complement strand
CTGATGGCGTTTTCATCGCCGGACTCTGCGGCTTGTGCTATCCCCGCTGCCAATCGCGACAGCTGCCGGGCTTGGTACCCTTTTTTCACGTGTTCCAGATAATAGCGGGCATTGAAAGACGGCACATAATCAGCGGCGTAAAGCGCGAGTTTGTCATGGTCAATTGTGTGCAAAATGCCGTGATAATCCCGGGCGTAATCAACCCCCCGCCGGGCGGCATCTTTGGCGGAAATGATGATTTCTTTCACCTCTTCCAACTCAAACCATTGGGGGTTTACGTCAACTTCAAGCAAAATATCCGGGTCTTGCAGTATTGCCGAGCAAAATTTCTGTTCCGATTCAAGATGTGTATCTAGTACCATGGTACCTCTTTTCTATTGCTATCCGATAAAGGTTGCAAAGGTTGCAGGGTTGCACGGCTGAAAAAAGTTTGCAACCTTTGCAACCTTTGCAACCATGCAACCTTTGTTTTTTAGAAGAGCGGTAATTGCCGATGATGTGTCCGGCGGTTGTCTCCCGGCGACCGATAGACGACCCGCCACCGGTGCGCATCAATGCGCCGCGTATCAAGGTTTATGCGCCGCCCGGTGCGCTGTTCGATTTGGCGGACTTTCCGCATAAATTGCCGGTATTCCCGGTCACCCATAATTTCTTCAATCTCTCTCATTTTCGCCACCGTTTATCCGATAATCCGTTTGTTGCTTGATAATGATAGGTTTCCATGTTTGCGCTCCAATTCAATTATCATCATTCGACCGATATAATGTGTGTATGCAGGCGGGATCGCCTGTGATAATTCGCGCATTGTCATCCAATCAATGCCCATCGCCGTTCTGCCGTCGGCGGCGATATAACTGTTACCTGTAACGGTTATATAACGATAGTTTTCCAGAGTCGGTCGTTTCCGCGGCTTTGATGCAGAGTTGTTACCTGATGCTTTGCCTATATGGGCGCATTGCCGTGGCGCAAACCAAATAACGGGCATAGTCTCGAACATTCGGTGGCGAATGACGCGCAAGCCGAACATCGTACCGCACAACATCAACGGATTTAATAGCGGCGCGCCCGGCACATTTTCGATAATGTACGGTTTGCCAATTGACTCTAAAAGTTGTCTGACATCTGAAATCATATCCGGATATTGCCGCCCTGTTACGTATCGCAGTTTACTGTATCGTTGACATGGCGGAGATGCATGTATCACGTCGAACTCGTGACCATGATTAGCCAAATATTCCAGCGCGTCGGACTGCACAAAATCAAACGGGTAATGCGGTTGAGGACGAATATCCACCCCGACCACATTAAACCCTGCTCTGTGATAGCCAACCGATGCGCCGCCTGCACCACAAAACAGATCTAACAATCTCATTTTCGCCACCTTTGATGTTTTGCATCCCACCGATACCCCCACGATCTGAGGGTGTCGTACAGTTTCAGGCGGGGCATAACAGATGCGTCAATTGCCAGTTGAAAAAGTGTTTTTTCTGACTTTCTGTTCCGGTCCAAAAAATCAAAAGCATACCGCGCAATGGCTGACCGGCGCTTGGCGGTCAGCGGTTCGCGGGGATGATATGCCCGTTTGCGGCTCATAAATCAACCTCCGTGAGGTCAATGCTTATCAGCGAGCCCAATTCTTCGAGCAGGTCAAAGATGATATAGCGTGAATCTCGTATCTGCTGCTCCAATTCATCGAGTTTGTGGCGTTCGGCAATGAGCGCATCAACGATTTCTGCGGCTTGACCAACGGCAATGGGGTAGTGAAAATCTTCTTGTAGTACGAATTGCCCATCCGGGCGAGGGGTGTTTTGCGCTTGCGCGCGAGGTTTAAGGGTTGACATTTGCAGGGGTCTCCTTTAAACTTATATGTGCTGAAGCAAAGAGCGCCACCTATCCGGTAAGGAGACCCCTGCAAGAGTAACCTGCGGACAGATGGCGCTTTTTGCAATCAACATATTTGATTGTAACACAAAAACAGGTTACTACTTGCAGGGGTAGAACTGCCCCTATTTTAACACGCCCTCCCCAATATTTCAATGCAACAGATGTTCTAATTTTGGTAGAAATTCTGTTCTATTGAATTGTACCCCCTTTTGCCGTAAAATTGATGACAAATAACGGTCAAAAATCTGACACTGTAAAATCTACCGGAGGATTCTATGAACATCTTTTTTTGGGGAGACCTGACCATTCCGGCGATTATCGTTGCGGCGGCTGTGATGGCGCTGGTGTGGTATTTTGCTTTGCGCAAAAAACGCAGAATATCGGTTGATGAACTGGAAGACTTCACAGACAGGTGGAAGGGCGAAAAATGAACAGAAAAACAAATGATAGAACAAAGATGGCATTATACATGCTCATATACTTTCTTGGTGGATTTCTTTCCGCTTCTATGATTTGGTACGCATTGAGCCATATGTTTTGTATTGGCACATTCGCATTCTAACTTTACGTGTTTCGTTTTCCGTGATATACTCGTAGAAATTATGTTCTACGGAGGGAACCATGCCGGAAAACGATTACTCGGTATCATTGAAACTTTTCGGGCGCGAAATTATCTCGCTCACCGTAAACAGCGAGTCGGAACTGAACGGCTCAAAGCCGTTGATGTTTATCAGTTTCATCATCGCCAGTGCATCAATTGCGGGGCTGCTGTTTATAACCATCGCCGCGGTGATGTATTTCTTTTACGGGTCTAATTGGTTGTCTGCTTTGTTGCCCGGTTAAGTCTATGATACCCCCTACCCCGCCCCCGTAAGTCGGTGTTTTTCCGATTTACGGGGGTTTTTGGTTGACAAAAATAAATTCTTAGGTTATCCTAAATTCAGTTGGGGTTGACAAACACTTTATAATTTGTGACTCGCGGGTCACAAAAAACAAATTGGAGGTTTTTTTACGATGACTGACAAACTTATGATTCCTGTCATTGACAACAGCGACGACGTTTCTACCGTCGGCATTTTTGCCCAGTCGCCCAGCGTTTTTCCCGACCTGCCCACCTATGACGGCAAAATTCAAGACTTCTTCAACGCCGTTGACGGGTTGAGCATCGGCTCTTTGCGGAGCGCGTATGTGCTGAACCGCACCGAAAAGATTACCGGAACCAACTCGCCCCCGGTCAACAAATATGCCCGCCGCGAAAATCGGTTCGTGTGCAAATACACCGACACCGTGACGCTGAAACAGTACAGTTTTTCAATCCCCTGTGCTGATTTGGACTTGACCACCGGCGACACCGTTGACCTTGCATCAACCGAGGGCGCAGCGCTGAAATCCGCTTTTGAGGCAATCGCCACTTCCGAACTGGGTAACCCGGTTACGCTGGACGCCATCGAATTCCGAGGCGCCACCTATTAAACCCTTTTCCCCGGGGGCGCGAAAGCGCCCCCTTTTTTATTGACGGTAAAAAATGACCCGACAGCAGCCCCGCATGAAACTGCCCATCCCCGATGACTGGTCGCCGGAGGGTGGAAATTGGAATATCGCCATGTTCTGCTACCCGGATTCCGCGCAATGGCGGGGTATCATCCGCGGTGCATTTTACGAACTCACCCGCGGGCGCAAGTGGGATGAAGACACCGGCATAATTCGCACGGCGCAAGCCGTCGCCCGTGATATAATGGAGTCTCTATCAATGGACTGTAACACCGAATTAACCAGAATTGCAGATGCCATCGAAGCGCTGAACCCGGATAACCAAAAGATAAGCCTTGATGACCTGATAACCAACATCGCCAATGACCCCATCGGCACATTCGTGCAGGTAAAGCCGCTGTTGGATACCATGAAATCACTGCAAGATTTAATACCGGGCTTTGAAACAAAAGTGAACCCGATAGACCTTGCCGGGCTGTTGGTTGATGCCATCGCTGCCTACAACTCGAACCGGCACAATACCGAAATGGTTCACTTGGCGCAATTGCGGCTGATGATGGAGCACGGCGCATCATTCGGGCTGATGGCTGATACCGTGCTGAACCTGCTGCCCGGCGGCACCATCGCCGATGCCATGACCGACACCGACGAATACATTATGCTCACCATTGATACCATCATTCAAGCGCTGACCGGCACATCAACCGTCGCGGCATTGGTACGCATCGGCGACAAAATCGAAGCCCAAGATCTTTCCGGGTCGGGCGATATAGCCGCCATTGCCCCACAGATTACAGAAATAAATAACTCACTGGCAAAACTGGACGAATTGACGAATGTCAGCGACAAAATCGAACTGGTACACCAAATCTTGACCCAAATCGCCGCAATTGACACCCAAGACGAATTGACAGCCATCGCCGACCGGCTGGACGCGGTGAA
>CAYPNZ010000160.1:0-6603 GCA_964411845.1 uncultured Anaerolineaceae bacterium | reverse complement strand
TTGACCAAAATGCGCAGTTTGGCGCAACAGGGCATGAACGACACGTTGGGCACCGATGAGCGCACGGCAATTAAAACCCAGTTGCACGAATACGAAACGCAAATCAATGACACTATTGACCAAACGGAATGGAACGGCGAAGAGCTCATCTCTACCGGTGGGTCGAAAACCTTTACCTTCCAAACCGGCGCAGATAGCGGCGACACCACCACTTGGACGGGCATTAACGTTTCTACCGCCGCCGACACCTTGGGGCTCGATGCCAATAACGACCTGTCTACCCAAGGCACATTCGCCACGTACATGGGTGTGGTAGACGACGCAATTGACACCATCTCCGGCAAGTTGTCAACCGTTGGGGCGTTGATGAGCAAACTGACCTTCAAAGAAGAGCAGTTGGCTGTTTCGCAGGTAAACGTTGAAGGCGCGTACAACCGCATTATGAATGCCGATATGGCTCAAGAGCAACTCGAAGCCACCAAATTCAGCATTCTGCAACAAACATCTATTACGATGCTGGCTCAAGCGAACACGGCGCCGCAAGGCATTTTAAGCCTGTTCCGCTAAGTACGAACGGCATAATGCCGGTGCGAGCGCGAAATCCGGTTCGCACCGGCATCTCTAAAATTAACGGAAAAGGATAGGGTAACACGATGACCAATTTACAAGCTGTGACTCAAACCTACCGAATGAACCAAATTGCCGGAGCCAGCCCGCTTGACCTTTTGATTATGGCATACGATGCCGCATTGGCAAGCTGTGGACAACACGACCTGGCTCGGCTGACGAAGGCAGTGGGTGTGTTACGCGATGCACTCGATTACAGTTACGATGCCGACATCGCTTTGGGCTTTTTCCGCCTTTACCAATACATCGCCGATTTGGGACGAAAAGGTGAATTCGACGAAGCCGCCAATCTTCTGCGCGAACTTCGGGATGCTTGGGCACAGGTTCGAGAACAATATCAGCCCGCAGCCCCGGCACCAACGGTCAACGCACCGCAATACAGCGCGCCGGTCGGACAAATGGCATCAGCATCGGTGGGGGTAGCCCTTGCCGGATAGGAGTTGAACGATGGTTGGACTAACAGGTATTTCTCCAACCAGCCCGCAGTGGGTGGAACAATTAGTTAACCAAACAATGGCATACGAACGCCAGCCGCTGACCAAACTGGAAACGCAGCGCGACACGCTTAATGTGAAAAACGCAATTTACAGCGATATTTCCAGCAAAATTACCGACCTGCAAGATGCAATTGCCGCCCTGCACAGCACGGAATACGGCGCAACCGATGCCTTTGCCGCCAAAGCACTGTCCGTTACCAATGCCGACCCCGATGTGAACGTCGCCGAAGTTTCGCTGGACGGTACCGGCGCCGTTAACGGGGTGTACGATTTAACTGTTACCCGATTGGCACAAGCACATCAAATCGGCTCGGCGCAACAAGACCAATCCACCGAAGCGCTGGGGCTTTCCGGCACATTTGTCATCGGTGGTGCGGCAAGCGCTGCCGTTAGCGGCGATACCGGCACCGGCAATCCTGTTTCCGGGTTCGGCACGGGTACGGTGCGCGACGGCGAAACGCAACTTGGCAGCGGAAAATACTATGTGGAATTCCGCCAAAATGCTGATACCTCCGCCTGGCAATTCCGTATTGTTGATGAAAACGGCGAAGCGGTGCGGGTGGATGATGCCTCAGACACGGACACGGCAACAACCACCGGCTGGCAAGATTACAGCAACGTTAAAAATTCCACCTTCGATACCGGGCGCGGCTTGACCGTCACCTTTGCAGACAGCGACCCCACCGAAGCGCAACTGTATGGCGGTTCCAACACAGCCAATGCCGATTACACCGCACAGGGCGCAAGCATCACCGTTGCCGCCACCGATAGCCTCAACGACATTCTCTCCGGCATCAACAGCGCCACCTATGCCGATGGCAACAAAGTGCAGGCAACCATTGTTGACCGCCGGTTGGTGCTCACCGCCGAACGCACCGGCACATCGGGCGCAATTACGCTGGATGATACCAGTGGCACAGTGCTGCAAGATTTGGGCATTCTGCAAGCCAGCGGCGGCGGGGCGGGCGGCACATTAGCCACCGGCGCAGAACTGCGTTCCGCACAAAACGCACAATTCACCATCAACGGCATCAGCGGTATCGAACGCAGCAAAAATACCGGCTTGACCGATGTAATTCAGGGGTTGTCTATTGATTTGAAAGATGAAGGTTCTGCAACCATCACGGTGGAAAAAGACACGGACGGCGTGGTTGACGATGTGAAAACAATGCTGGAAAAAGTTAACGATTTGATGGACTTCATTCGGCAAAAGACGGAACCGGTAAAAGGCAGCGACGATGCCGATGGCAACCCCACCTATTCCGCCGCGCCATTGGGCAGCGATTGGTCGGTGCGCTGGATGCGGCAAAACATTTCAAGCGTGCTGCTCAGCGAATATTCCGGCGCGCTGGGCGACGACCCGCGCTATCTGGTGGATGTCGGTATCACCGTTAACGATGAAGGCAAATTTGAATTGTCTGACAGTTCCAAACTTACCACCGCGCTCAACGATAATTTCGATGCCGTGCAAAACCTGTTCGATGATGTATTGACCAACCTCGACAGCGAATTGGACAAGTATGTTTCGGGCGAAGGGGCTATCATCACCAGCACCAAAGAGAGCATCAGCACGGAACTGTCTGATTTGAACGACCGTATCGATAGTTATGAGGAGCGGTTGCAAGTAAAAGAAGACGCACTTCGCAACCAGTACGCAGCCATCCAATCGCAACTCATCAGTATGACCTATCAATTCCAATCGATGCAAGCATTTTCCATAGGGAGTTTATACAGCTCTCGCGGATAGTTTAGCAAGGAGGGTGACACGGATGGACCCCATAAAACCGATTGAAGGAACAATAAGCAATGCTCAAGAGCAAGCCTTAGCCTTAACCGAGGTTATGCGCGAGCGGTACTGGCAGCAACGAGCCGAGCAAACGACTCGCACCGTGAGAGAACCCGATGAAGCGGTGGAAGTTGCCACGCGGCAAAAACAACAGCCGGACAAACAAGCACAACCGGCTGCCGCCACACTACCCAACACCTACGCCGAGTTTAGTGTTGACCGCGACACGCATAAAGTGGTGGTGCGCATCATTGATGGCAACAGCGGCGAGTTAATTCGCACCATCCCCCCGGAGGATTTGGCAAAAGAAATTGCGAAGGGGAAATTACGAACCAGCCAAATCCGCCGTCGAAGCATTCGGCTCTAGAGAACCAGTGTAACACCACAGGGATATTATGTCTGCGCAAAAAAACACCGGGTATTATGCTGAAAGCAAAAACTATACCTATCCGGAATTTGTTATTGATGAACGCTCCGGGCAGGTTGCCGTAAACTTGGTTGATAACAGCAGCGGGCAAGTTGTGCGTCACATCCCGTCAACCGAATTGAACCAACTTGCCCGCAGCGTTACCCCCGGCGGTGATAACGGAGACGCGCAGACATAACATTATGGCGCGGAGACGCGAAAACAATGAAACAAACACAAGCACAACAGCGAACCCGGCGTGGCAAGCACGGGTTTTTGGCATTGGCAGCACTGGCAGTAATGCTGGTAACCGGTGCGTGCCGGGTTGATATAAGTTTCGGTAAACCGGCGGCAGCCATAGCTGATTCGGTTGAGTCTGCGGTAACGGCAACCACCGCGCCCACGGCTACCTCCACACCGATGCCCACAGCCCCCCCCACCGAAACACCGATGCCGCCCACCGAAACACCGTCACCCACGCCCACCGCCGTCATCGCTGCGATAACATCCACACCCACCGCCACACCGCTGGCTCCGGCGCAATCTCCCCCGGATGAAATCATCATTCCGGCAATCAAACTGACGGCATCCGTTACCCGCACCACGTGGATAACCAAATTACAAAACGGGCAACCCGTTACCGTGTGGCAGGTTCCCGATTATGCTGCCGGATGGCACATCAACAGCGCCTTGCCCGGTCATGGCAGCAATGTGGTGCTATCGGGACACCATAACATCAAAGGCGAAGTTTTCCGCGATATTGTAAAACTTAACCCCGGTGACGAAATTATGCTCCACGCCGATGGTAGAACATACTATTACACCGTTTCCGACCGCTTCATCATCCCCGAGCGCGGCGTGCCGGAAGCGCAACGCCGCCAGAATGCCTTGTGGATTATGCCCACCGTTGATGAACGGTTAACCTTGGTGACATGCTACCCGTATACCGACAACAGCCATCGGGTTATTGTAATTGCCAAACCCGCAGCCATACCGGCAATGGCACAAGCCCTTCCGTAAACAACCTGAATTCAGGGTGAAAATAGAAGTAACGTTTAAAAAACGGGCGGCATCATTAGCCGCCCGTTTTGCTTAAAATACCCTAATTTGAGGGCCACAATTGTAGCGTGCCCGAAGGTGTGGTGCGAATATTTTCTTTGGCGGTTTCTTGCAACTTTACCCAACGGTCGCGGTCATATTTTAACCCTTTTTCTTTTGCCCACGCTTGGTCGGCAAAACTGAGCGCCGCAACGGCGTTGGGATGCCCCTCTTTTGCTTGCCGTTTGCCTTCGGTGTAAAGCGCTTTCTGCACATCTCGCGCCGAATATTGGGTCAGATGGACGTTTGCCCATTGCACAAACGCCGCCCCGCTGACCGGCTGTTGGTCGTAAATATAATAGTGTATCGATTCCTGCAAATTGCGTTCCGGCGTGACAATGGAAGGATTGGCGCACGCCAAAAGGGGCAGAAAAACCAATAAACCGATAAAGAAGAGCGCAGTTCGATTAGGCATATTACACCTCAATTACAAAAATTGAGCCTTGCGGGTGATTGTCGGTGACAAAAATATTGCCGTTGTGCGCGGCGATTACCGTTTTGCTGAATGCCAGCCCCAGCCCGATTTGTGTTACCGCTTCCGAAAACGGTATGCCGGTATCAAATTTGCCGAAAATGCTCGTTTTTTTCTCGTCGGGGATGCCGGGACCTTCATCTGTCACTTCGATGCGCACCGTGTACGGCGAATCCGCTTTTTGCGGTGTGGCTCGCAGGGTGACGGTTGTCTCCATCGGCGCGTATTTCAGTGCGTTTGAAACCAAATTGTCAACAACCCGCTGGAATAAATTGGCATCCACTTCGATGAAAGTATCGGGCGGTTTGTTGTCTACAATGATGGTCATATCTTTCGCTTCGGCTTGAATTTGATGGTGGGTTTGGGCGGTGCGCAATATTTTTTGGGCGCTGACGCGGGAACGGTTGAGAATAAGTTGGTTGTGCTCCATTTTTGCCATCAGCAGCATATCGGTAATGAAACCGTTGAGCCGTCGGGTTTCCGAGTGGATTTTCTCGGCGAAAGAGATAATTTCATCGCGGGGTAAATCCAGTTTTATCAGCAGTTGGCTGTACCCCAAAATGCTGGTTAACGGGTTACGCATATCGTGCGCCACCATGTTTGCCATATCTTCTCTAATGCGCAATAAATCAGCCAAATCGTCGTACTGACGTTTTATTTTCACCATTGACCGCACCCGCGCCCGCAGTTCAATTGCGCTGGCAGATTTGCTGACAAAATCGTTGGCGCCCGCGTCGAACCCTTCACGCAGGGTGTCGCGGTCATCCAGCGCCGTAACCATAATTATCGGAATGTTTTTCCACCGGGGATGTTCTTTTATGTGACGGCATGCGGTAAATCCGTCCATTTCCGGCATCATCACATCCATTAAAATAACGTGTGGCTTTATTTCTTCCAGCATTTCTATGGCTTCGCGCCCGTTAACGGCAAACGAAAGCGTGTAGGGTTCGGTGCGCAATTTCCCTTCCAGTGTGAACCGGCTGGTGGGTTCATCGTCAACAATTAAAATATGGGCGGGGGGATATTTTTGTTTAGCCATTGTGTTGCTCTCCACGAGGCTGTTTTACGGGTAGTTGCAATTCGATGACCACGCCGGGTGCGGGGTCGCGGTTATATGCCAAACAATCGCCGTTGATGCTCCATACCAGTGATGCCACCATCGGCAAGCCCAAACCGGTGCCGCCGGCTTCGCCGGTGAAGAATTTTTCGCCTTGATAGTAGGGTGTCCAAATATATTTTAGTTGTTCGGGTGAAAGTGAAACGCCGTCGTCGGCAATTTTTATGCTGACCGTTTCGGTATTGACGGCAATGGCAGCAGTGATGTTCGGCGTGTTGTTCGGGTGAAATTTTTTGGTATTTTGCAGAATTTCCCGCAAAACGGTATTTAACACTTCCGGCGGCATAGATATAGCCACATCATCGGTTAACCCGTTGCCGGAAACGGAAATATCGGCAACTTCCAGTGTTTCACCCAGTGTGCGCAGTATCGGTTCAATTTGGGTAACGGGGATGCCGTCCATACGAGAGACGGGTGTTTGCTGGGTGATGTCGGTGAACCGGATAATATCTTCCACTGTATCGCGCAACCGGGCAACGCCGTCTAATGCTCGTTGCGCCAGCAGCGAGACTTCTTCTTTTGAGAAGTTTTCTATTTCGCTTGCCAGTAAATCTGCCGTACCGATGACCGGAACCAGCGGTGCGAGCAATTTGTGCGAAA
>CAYPNZ010000159.1:0-6613 GCA_964411845.1 uncultured Anaerolineaceae bacterium | reverse complement strand
CGGATATTTCCCTGCGGGAAATTCCGGAATGACAGACTTATGCAAGAGGTCTAATAGCAAAATCCGCTATCCGCAAGCCACACGGCTCACGGCTCGCATTTCGCGCGCCGCCGGTCGTTCATTATTCATCGTTCTTTTTTCATTATCTTTCGCGTTGCTGCTCGTCGCCTGCCAACCCACCGAAAAAACGGTCTCTATCACGGTGGACGGCGAAACCATCACCCAAACCACCGCTGCCAACACCGTCGGGCAACTCTTTCAACAAATCGGCATCCAATTGGGCGACCTTGACCGGGTTGACCCCGACCTGTATGTGCAATTGAAACCGGGCATGCACATCACCGTCACCCGTGTTACCGAAAAAACGGAAGTCACCACCCGCCCCGTGCCATTCGAGCAAAAAATTGTGGTGAATGAGGTTTTGCCCGCCGGCGAACAGCGCATTCAGCAACTGGGGGTGAACGGCGAAGAGGAAATCACCACCCGCATCACGCTTGAAAACGGCGTGGAAGTATCGCGCGCCGAAGTGAAACGGGTGATGACCAAAGCCCCGGTGGATGAAATTCTCATCGTCGGCGGGAAAGGCTCGCTGCCGAAAGTCTCGTTTCCGGGCAGTATCATCTACCTTTCCGGCGGCAATGCGTGGCTGATGAAAGAAAGCACCGTTGCCCGCCGTTTGCTGACCACCACCGGCGATTTGGATGCGCACGTTTTTGCCGCATCGCCCGACGGCAGCCGGTTGCTTTTTACCCGCACCGTCACCGATACCCCCACCGCCCCGTTAAACGAATTGTGGACAGTCAACGCCCGCATTGTCGGCGAAAAACCGTTTTCGCTGCCGGTGCAGGGCGTGCTGTATGCCGAATGGTCGCCGCTGCTCACCGATACCCGCATTGCATACAGCACCGCCGAGCGCGCGCCGGGTCAACCGGGCTGGCGCGCTCGAAACGACCTGTGGCTGTGGGATACCACCCAACCGATTGACACGGCGCGGCGCATTTTACCGCCCAACACGCGGGGGCTGTATGCATGGTGGGGGTCGAATTTCAAATGGTCGCCGGACGGTACAAAATTTGCCTTTGCCACCGCCTCGGCAGTGGGGGTTATTGATGCCGCCGACGGCAGTATCATCACCCTGAAAGAATTTGCGCCGTACCAAACCCACAGCGAATGGGCGTGGGTGCCCGGCGTGGCATGGTCGCCCAACAGCGCCTTCATCGCCACGGTGATACACGGCAAACCGGAAGCGGATGTGCCGCCGGAAGAGAGTCAAATGTTTGACGTGTGGCTTTTTGCCGCCGATGGCAGCATCAGCGCCAAAATCGCCCCCAAAGCGGGGATGTGGGCAAATCCGCTGTGGACAACCGGCGGTATCATCTATGGAAATGCCATCACCCCCTTGCATTCTGTCACCAGTCGGTATAAACTTATATATGTAGATTGGGATGGCAGCAACCCAACCGTCATTTTCCCGCAGGGAGAACAACCGGGGGTGGAATTTCCGGTGATGGCGCATCCCCCCGGCAGCAATGCCACCGTCATCGTTTATCAAAACGACTTGTACCTGCTGCCCGATAACGGCTCGGCGGCAAAAGCGCTTACCGCCAACCACGAAAGCACATCGCCACAGTGGATTATCCCGCGTCGGGCAACCGTTTCTGCCACCCCGACCATCACCGGCACAACAACCGCCACCGGCACCATTACCCCCACAACACCCGCGAGCAAAGGAGCAGCGCGTGAAAATTTTGCTGATTGACCAAGACACCAACACGCTGGAAATGCTGCAAATCAGTTTAACCCGCGCCGGGCACACGGTACTCATCGCCGCAGACGGCGAAGCGGGCATTCGGCTGGCAGAAAAAGAGCGCCCCGATTTGATTGCGCTCGATATTTTGTTACCCGGTATCAGCGGGTTTGATGTTTGCGGTCGGTTGCAAAATAACCCCGCCACCCGCACCATTCCGCGCGTAGTGATGACCGCGCTGTCGCTGCCGGATGCCACGCCGCACTGGCACAGTCACGCCGAACAACACCCCTTCAACTATCAGGCATATTTCCCCAAACCGCTCAATATACAGCAGTTTTTGAAATATTTGGAAACCCACATCGAGCACACCGCTGCCGACCGTCCCGCCGGACCGAGCATTCTCATCATTTCCACCGACCCCGCCCGCGAAGCAATTGTCTCATCGCTGAAAAGCAAGCAATACAACGTATATGGCTACGCGCAGTTTATGAAGCCGGTGGAGAAAATTCGCAACTATCCGCCATCGGTGCTCATCATTGACGAAACCTTGCTTTCGCCCGAAGCGTGGCAGGTTTTTACCACCCTGCGCGAGCAAAACCCCATCTTCAACTTGGTGGTCATCGCCCCGCCCGCCGACACACCGCCGTCATACGCCGACGAGGTTGATTTTGTGTTGGTTCCACCCCTGTCAAATTGGCAAATATTGCGCTTGGTTGAAAATTTAATTGACTATCGCCATGCCAAAGAACGCGCCGATTTTCTATCGGCACAAATTATAACGCTGAACGATGAACTGACCGAAGCGCGGCACGTTTATCTGGCGCAAAAAGAAGAACTGGAATTTGTGAACCGGCGGCTGCACGAACTGAGCGATTTAAAGGAAACCCTAACCGGCATGGTGGTGCACGATTTAAAAGCGCCACTCAGTGCCATGATTGGCGCACTGCAATTTTTGACGATGGACCCGGGCAACACCATTACCCCCATGAGCCAAAAAATCATCGAAGGCGGACTTGCCGCCGCCGGGCAAATGGAACGACTGACCCTGACTCTGCTGGACGAACACAAACTGGAAAACAATCAATTGGCGCTGGAACCGGAACCGGTTGACGCAGAAGCATTGCTGACAGACAGCCTTTCTACCCTGCAACCCCTCTTCAAAATGCACCAAGTGAACGCCGAAATTCACTTTGCAACCGATTTGCCGCCGGTTATGGCAGACCCCATTATGTTTCAGCGCGTCATCGAAAACTTGCTGGACAATGCCGTAAAATACTCGCCAAAGCACGAAAGTGTTTCCGTGTTTGCCCGCACCGTGGATGGTATGGTGGAATTTTGTGTCGCCGACCGCGGCGAGGGCATTCCACCCCGGCATCGCAAAATCATCTTCGAGCGATTCGCCCAACTCGATACCAACACCGACCTCGGTAAAATTCGCAACGGGGTGGGCTTGGGCTTGACCTTTTGCAAACTGGCGGTTGAAACGATGGGCGGCAAAATCTGGGTGGATGACCGGGAAGATTTCGGCGCAGCATTCTATTTCACCCTGCCGATTGCCACCCCCGAAACCGATTAGCGTTTGCCGGCATCTGCCAACTTTCCCCAAATATTTACGCAAACTTTATGGAGAAATCCCCCGTTTGACCGATAATTATCCTGTGAAAACAGGCACATTCGGTCAACACAGGGGGCATTATGCAATCTTCCGACCTGATAAAAATTGGCATTGAAGCCATTGTAACCATGGCTATCGTCAATGCACTGGCATATTATCTTTCGCGCAAAGGGCTTGCCACCAAAATTTTACTCATCACCTCACCGACAATTGTCGCTTCGTTTCTGCTGGGAATGATGTTCAGTCTTTACGGCTATACCCCTGTCACCGCAATTATCTTTTTTGTGGCAAGTTTAGCCGTCAGCGCGCTGTTTATTTGGGCGATTTTCAAATGGATGGTGCATCCCATCAACACAATCGCCCGTATCGGCACGGAAATTTCCAGCGGGAATTTGGCACTGGGTGAACAACTGTCCCCCACAGGGCGCGACGAAATCGCCGAGATGGTGACAGCCGTGGGGAAAATGGTGCAGTACCTGCAAAAAATCGAAGGCGTTGCCACCAAAATTGCCGCCGGAAATTTAAGCGAGAAAATCACGCCGTCATCCGCCAAAGATAAGTTGGGACAAAGTTTGTTGCAGATGATGGAAACCCTGCAAAATATCATCGGCAATTTGCAAACCCAGTCCACCGAAATGGCACACGCCAGCGCCAGCCTTACCGCAATTGCCGCCAATACCAACACCGCCACCGCCGATGTTTCGGCGCGAATGGCAGATTTGTCCCGCCAAATTAACACCCAATCGCAAGCGTTGAACACCGTTGCCGAAGCGGTGGAACAAATGCTGCTCGGCATTCAAGATATTGCGCGGGGGGCGCAAACACAGGTTGAAGCGGTGAATCAAGCAGCAACCATTGCCACCGAAATTAACGATGCCATTATGCAGGTGGCGGCAAACACACAGGCAAGCGCACAGGGGGCGGCAAAAGCGGCAAAAATCGCGCACGAAGGGGCAAACACCGTCGGCGAAACTGTAACCGGCATGGCACGCATCAAAAAAACCGTCGGCGTTTCGGCGCAAAAAGTGCAAGAAATGGGCAAACAATCCGCCCGCATCGGCGATATTGTGGAAACCATCGAAAGTATTGCCGCCCAAACAAATCTGCTGGCATTGAATGCCGCCATCGAAGCGGCACGAGCGGGCGAACACGGCAAAGGATTCGCTGTGGTGGCAGATGAAGTGCGAAAATTGGCGGAAAAATCGGCGGCGGCAACCCAAGAAATTGCCGGGTTGATTTCCGGCATTCAAGAAGTGGTCGCCGAGGCGGTGGCGGCAATGGACGAAAGCACCACCGAAATTGATGCCGGTATGCACCGCGCCGGCGAATCGCAAACAGCGCTATCAAACATCATCACCGCCGCGGAAAACGTAAGCCGGCAGGTGGAAGAAATTGCCGGCGCCGCACAGCATATCGGCGCATCGTCCAACGCCCTCACCGAATCTATCACCGTAATGCGCGATGTGATTGAAAACAACACCGCCACCACCGAAGAAATGGCGGGCAAATCACACGAGGTGAAAGAAACGTTGGCGCACGTCACCCACATCAGCGATGCCAGCGGGCAGATGATTGCCGAAGTGCACGCCATCACCCAAGATATGCGAGAGCGGGTAAATTCCGGCACAGAGGCGGCGCACTCGCTGGAAAAAATGGCAGCCGAAATGCAATCTATCGCCGCGCAATTTTACCTGAACGGCGCCGCACAGTAACCCGCACACCGCGGCTGCCGTTCCGCAGGGCAAGCCAAAGGGTTTGCCCTGTTTTTTGTGCCCAGAAAAAAGGTACTATTCGCCTATTCGGCAATTGTCTGTTATAATTCGGACGATGAAAACATTAACTCACCTCGACAAAAAAGGTCGCGCCCGCATGGTAGATGTGGGTCACAAACCCGATACTCGCCGCGAAGCCATTGCCCGCGGACGCATTTCGATGCAGCCCGAAACCCTGAACCTGATTCAAGAAGGCGGCATGCCCAAAGGTGACGTGCTGGCGGTGGCACAAGTTGCCGGCATTATGGCGGCAAAAAAAACCCACGAACTCATCCCTATGTGCCACCCGCTGCTGATAACCCACGTCGGGCTAAATTTTGAACCGCGCCCCGCCGACGACCGCGGGCTGGCAAGCATCGAAATTGAAGCTACCGTGCGCCTTAACGGGCAAACCGGCGTCGAAATGGAAGCGCTCACCGCGGTGAGCGTTGCCGCATTGACCATTTACGATATGTGCAAAGCCGTTGACCGCGCCATGCGCATCGAAAATGTGCGGCTGGCAAAAAAAACGGGCGGCAAAAGCGGCGACGTAATTTTGGAGTGACGGATGAAAGTTTCGGTAAAATTTTTTGCACGCTATAAAGAACTGGCTGGCACCGCAGCCGCCAACATGGAACTCGCCGACGGCAGCACCGTTGCCACCCTGCTGACCGCACTGGAAAAACAATTTTCCACCCTGAAACTTACCCCGGAACGCACCCTCATTTCCATCAATCAGGAATTTGGCACCGCCGACACCCCCCTGCACCACGGCGATGAAGTGGCAATCTTTCCGCCCGTCAGCGGTGGCAGCGACAGCCAAAAATTCGCGCTGACCGACCAGCCCATCGCCCCCGATGCCGTTACCCGCATGGTTGTGCATCCGCACACCGGGGCGGTGGTCACTTTTACGGGCGTGGTGCGCGATAATTCGGAAGGAAAATCGGTATCGGCGCTGGAATATGAAGCCTATCACGAGATGGCAATTGCCAAAATGAAACAAATTGCCGATGAAGTGCGCGAGAAATTCCCGACCATTGTGGATGTGGCAATGGTACAGCGTATCGGGCACTTGGAAGTGGGTGATGTTGCCGTGGCAATTGCCGTTTCCAGCGGTCATCGGTACGACGGCTGTTTTGAAGCATGTCAATACAGCATCGAGCGATTGAAAGAAATTGTGCCCGTCTGGAAAAAAGAATTCGGTCCCGACGGCGCAGTCTGGGTCGAAGGCGACCATAATCCCAGTTTGAAATAATCGCTGCCGTAAACACATCCCTGAGTAGGCTCAACCACAGGGAAAGCCGTATCGCAGGGCGTGTTTTGTAACCAATTTGCGTAAGCCGTCTGTCACATACTCGGTGGCGTAACATCAGTAGATCTCTTGCATAAGTCTGTCATTCCGGAATTTCCCGCAGGGAAATATCCGGAATCCATAAAAAATATATGGATTCCCGCTTTCGCGGGAATGACATTGGCATAATCTCGCAAAAATATAAC
>CAYPNZ010000158.1:0-6623 GCA_964411845.1 uncultured Anaerolineaceae bacterium | reverse complement strand
GATGCGCTGATTGTCGGTTCGTATTTTAAAACGGGCGGGCACTGGACACAACCGGTAGATGCCGACCGCGTGCGAGCGTTTATGGAAAAGGTTGCGCGCCTGCGGTAAAAAAGTCCCCCAAAAATCCCGTTGTGTTATGTTCACATATATGTTACAATAATATGCGTAACTTAATACCATAAAAAACCGATGAAAATACGAATTTGGGGCGCACGGGGTTCCATCCCGTCGCCCATAAAACCCAACGCTATCGAAGAAAAAATCGTTAATGCCATTTTGCAAATGCCGCCCATTGATACCACCGACGAATCGGCAGTGCGGGCGTATGTGCAATCGCTGCCGCTGTTAATGCGCGGCACGGCAGGCGGTAACACCGCCTGCGTCGAAATTCAGGCAGGCAGCGAAATTTTCATTATGGATGCCGGTTCCGGTATTCGAGAGTTAGGTTTGGCATTGATGAAAGGCGCGTGCGGGCGCGGCGAAGGCGTCATCCACATTTTTTTCAGCCATCCCCATTGGGACCACATTCAAGGGTTTCCGTTTTTTGCCCCCGCCTTCATCCCCGGCAACCGATTGTATTTTTACAGCATCCACAACGTGAAAGATGCGCTGGAAAACCAACAGCGTTCGTTGACCTTTCCCGTTTCGCTGGATTATATGCGCGCCGAACGGGAATTTATCCCTGTGGAAGTGGGACAACCGTTCACGGTGGGACCGCTGACCGTCAATACCATCCCCAATGCGCATCCCGGGGTGGCGTACAGTTACCGGTTTGAAGACAAAAACAGCGTTTTTGTGTATGCCAGCGATGCGGAATATAAAAATTTGGACGAGCAGAGCATTCGTCCGTACCTTAATTTTTTCCGCAATGCCGACCTGCTTTTGTTTGATGCGCAGTACACTTTAAAAGAAGCGTGGCAAAAAGTGGATTGGGGACACAGTTCGGCGATGATTGGCGTTGATTTGGCGCGCGCCGCCGGCGTAAAACGGCTGTTGCTTTTCCATCACGACCCCACCAACTCTGATGCGGAATTGATGCAGGTTCAGCAAACCGCCGAAACGTATCGGGCGCAGGATACATCTTTGCCGGGGTGCGAAATTCTGGTGGCATACGAAGGGTTAACCATTGACCTGTCGCCCGTCGGCGAAATTGATGTGCAGTTGCTCGCCGAGCGGGACGCGGCGGTGCTCACCCCGTCGAGCAACTTTACCCGGCACAGCATCGAGCAATTGGAAGCGCAACTGGCGCAACTGATGACGCAAGAAACGCGCTCAACCCCCATTATTGACCTGTCGCAAATTGAAACGCTGACCGTGGCGGGGTTAAAAGCGTTGCTGGCGCTGCACCGTAAAAAAGGCGGCAGCCAAATTGTGCTGGCAAACCCGTCGCCCAGCACCGCCGAAATCATCAAATTAAGCGGATACGAAAGCATCTTCGCCATTTATCCGTCGGTGGAAGCGGCGTTGACCGCCGTAAAAATCAGAGAATCGCTCAACCTGCCCGGACAATTGGTCGGCGGACGTTACCGCATCGAGCAAAAATTGGGCGAAAGTCCGTTGGGCATCGCTTTAAAAGCCACCGACACCGACACCAATCGCACCGTGGCTGTGAAAATCCTTTCGCCGTTTTTCGGCGCGGAAACCACCGAAAAATTTTTGCGGCTTGCCCCGGATGTGAAACAATTGAATCACCCCGCCATTACCCGTTTGCTGGATTATGCGCAAACCGAAAATTACACCTTTTTGGTGGAAACATTTATCACCGGCGAACCGCTGCAATCGCGGTTGGATAACCCCGACCGGCAACTTTCTTCCGCCGAACGCATCGCGGTGGTACGCCATATAACCGATGCGCTGGCGTATGCCCACAGTTTCGGCGTGGTGCATGGCGACCTGAAGCCGCAAAATATTTTCCTGCTCTCCGGCGGCGTGAATATCAACGGGTTTGGGTTGGGGCATCTGGATGAAGGCAACAATTTGCTGGAAGCCCCGCTATTGCTGCTTAATGCGCCATACCTTGCCCCCGAACAAATTTTGGGGCAGCCAATAGATGCCCGCACCGATTTGTATGCCTTCGGCGTGTTGCTGTATCGGCTTTTTACCGGCAGATTGCCCTTTACCGGTGATGAACACGAAATTTTGCAGGCACATTTGCAGCAAATGCCCATTGCCCCGCGCACCCTAACCCCCGAAATTTCGCCGTTGCTGGAACACATCATTTTGCGTTTGCTGGCGAAAAACCCCGAAGACCGCTATCAATCGGTGGCAGCCGTGCGCCATGAACTGCGCGGCATCCTCGGCGAAGAACCGCCGCTGCCGGCGCATCGAACGGCAAAAAAACGCCTTGCCGATTTGTGGCAAAAAACGCTTGCCGGACACGGGCAATTTGTTGCCATCACGGGCGAGGCGGGCGCAGGCAAGTCAACGTTGGCGCGAGAATTTTGCGCCGCACGCCGCAACGCCGTGGTTGGCATCGGTGAAACGCACGCCGCAGAAACATCGCTGCCGTATGCCCCCTTTGCCGAAATTTTGTGCGCATATTTAAAAGAAAATATCGCGTTGCTGCAAGACCCGCAAATGCGCAGTATATTGGCTGCCATCGCGCCGATACTGCAACCCTGCGCCGCCGAATTGCCTTTCGACCCGCCGCCGGTTCAACCGTTGGCAGCGGCAATACCGCAATTTTTACAGCACATTTTGCAATTTTTCCGGCGGCAATCGCAGCGGCACCCGTGGCTCATTCTGCTGGAAGACATTCACCGCGCCGACCGCGCCACGCTGGATTTGCTCTACCGGCTGGTGCGCCATCTTTCTGCTCTGCGGGTGATGATAGTGGTCACCTATCGCCCCGCCGCGCTGGACGAAACACATTTGCTGGTGCGAACCCTGACAAAACTGAAAAACGCCGGGGTTCAGCCCGAAACCATCACGGTGCGGGGATTCCGGCAGCCGGGGGTGAAAAAAC
This sequence comes from uncultured Anaerolineaceae bacterium, assembly GCA_964411845.1. Taxonomy (GTDB): domain Bacteria; phylum Chloroflexota; class Anaerolineae; order 4572-78; family 4572-78; genus JANTHQ01. The sequence goes on along the minus strand of CAYPNZ010000158.1, from coordinate 3,658 downwards.
TGCTGGCGCGCATTTTTGCCGGTGATATACCGCCGGCGCTGGTGCAAAAAATTTATCGGCATACCGGCGGCAATCCGCTGTATGTTGAAGAAATTGCCTATGGATTGATAGATGACGGGCGGGCGGTGTGGCAAAACGGCACATGGCATTTTGCCGACGCAGAAGGTATCCGGTTGCCCCAAACCCTCAGAGAAGCCATCTGGCGGCGACTGCACCATTTAGACCCCGACACACAAACGCTGTTGCGGCAGTCGGCAGTTTGGGGAGAAACATTTAACCTAAAAAATCTGAATATCATCAGCGGATTATCAACCGCAGAAACATTAAATCAATTGGATGATGCGTTCGCGCGATTGTTGATTGTGGAAAATACCGCCCCGTGGATATTCGCCCCGCGCCATTCCGAAATACAGCGCGTTTTGTATGCCGACATCGGCGTTTCGCGGCGGCGGTTACTGCACCGTCAAATTGCCGCCGCGCTGGAACGTGAACCCGTTACCCCCCGGCATACCGTGTTGCTGGCGCATCATTACGAGCAAGCCGATATGCCCGAAAAAGCGGTATCCCATTGCATTCAAGCGGCAGAGCAAGCGTTGGCGATGTATGCGCCCCAAGTTGCCCTGCGCTGGTGTAATCGTGCCCAAACCCTGCTTGAACAGCTCAGCCCGCAAACGTTAAAAACCTATCATACATACCGGCACACTGTGCATCAACTGATGGGGCAAGCCGTTACCGGAATAAAAGCGGTTGATGATTTGTCGGATGATGTGGCACGCTGATTTGATAAAATTTTGCAAAAATGCCCCAAGTGTGCTATATTATAGCCGTGCCGTCGGTACCCCCCAATACCCCCCGACGGTACGTTGCCCCGGCTACCCCCCAACCCGCCAGCCGGGGCTTTTTTATTTCCCCCGATTTTTCAAAATGTTTGCTTTCCCCGACCGGTTGTGCTACTCTTTTCCTATGGATGTTAAAATCATTCGCAGCGAAAAACGCCGAAAAACCGTCAGCGCCCGTTTGGTGGAGGGCACATTGGTGGTGCGCGCCCCCGCCCGGCTTGCCGATGCCGAATTGCAACCGTTGGTTGAACGGCTCAAACAGCGGGTGCTGAAACGAGAAACAAAAAAAACGCTGGATGATGCCCTGCTGCAGCAGCGCGCGCAGGCGTTGAACCGCCGCTATTTCGAGGGCAAACTCAAATGGCAATCCATCCGCTGGGTGACGAATCAAAATCGGCGGATGGGCAGTTGCACCCCTGCCGACGGCACCATCCGCATTTCGCACCGATTGAACGAAATGCCCGCCTTTGTGCGCGATTATGTCATCATGCACGAATTGGCACACCTGCAAGAACCGAACCACGGTAAAAAATTTTGGAAATTGGTCAACCGCTATCCCAAAACCGAACGCGCCAGAGGCTATTTGATGGCGGTCGGTCTGGAACAGCCGGAAGAATGAACCGGAGGGAAAAATGAACACCACCATCCACAGTGCCGATGGCACTGACCTGTTTGTGCAAAATTGGCTGCCCGCCGAAACCCCCGTCGCCACGCTGGCGATTGTGCATGGGCTGGGGGAATACAGCGACCGCTACCGGCACGTGGCGCAATTTTTTGTGGCACGCAATTTCGCCGTGTATGCGCTCGATTTGCGCGGGCACGGGCGCAGCGGCGGGCAGCGCGGGCACATTGACCGATTCCGGCAATATCTGGATGATGTTTCCGCGTTGCTGGCGTATGCCGCCAAAACTACCCCCACCGCCAAAACCTTTTTGCTGGGGCACAGCATGGGCGGCGCAATTGTGCTCACCTTCGCGCTGAAAAACCCCGACGCGGTGGACGGGGTGATTGCCTCCGGTCCCGGGTTGCGCACCCGCATGAAAGTACCCGGCTGGAAAGTGACGCTGGGGAATGTGATGTCGAGCGTGATGCCCAAATTGAGCATTCCCAACGGCATTGACCCCGCCGGGCTGAACCACGATGCCGCCAACGTGCAGGCATATATTTCCGACCCGCTGGTGCACGATAAAGTTTCGGCGCGGTGGTACACCGAATTCACCGCCGCCGGACAATGGGCGCTGGCAAATGCGCCGCGGCTCGCCGTGCCGGTGCTGGCGCTCCACGGCGCGGATGACCCCATCGTTGACCCCACCGGCACACGCGATTTTGTGGCGAATGCCGGTATCGCCGACAAAAAATTCATCGAATACCCCGGATTTTTCCATGAAATTTTGAACGAGCCGGAAAAAGAAAAAGTGCTGAACGATATTTGGCAATGGTTGCAACCAAGAATCGAATAGCACGGGAAAAATAGAACACAGATAAAATGTACTGTGGTTGCCCGATAAGGGCACGCGGCTGCGTGCCCTGCGTTTCGTTAAAATGACGATATTTTGAAAAGAAACAGCAAAACCCGCAAACTCATATCCCGCGAAAAGCGGCTGGCACAACTGAAGCGCATCGGCGTGCGAAAGGGCACGCGGCACATTGTGATGCCGCCGCCCAAACCCCGCCCCACCGAACCGTTACCCTCCACCGAGCCGGTTCCTCTGCATTTTTTTAATTTTCAGGGTGACTTGATGCACGCCGCCCCCATCGAGGCGGTGGTGCCGGGTATGGTGGTGGAAAACGCCCACGGGCAGTATTTTCGGGTGGATGCCCGCTATCCGTTGGGCGCGAAATACGGCAATCTGCCCCTGCAAACCCTGCTGGATGTGCCAATGGCGACCGTCGCCACCATTACCGGTGATGAGCGTTGGCACGACCTTTCGTGGCGCGATGTGCTCTTCTTCGATACCGAAACGACGGGGTTGGAAATTGCGGCGGGCACGGTGGCGTTCCTCATCGGGGTGGGGTTTGTGGATGGGGATGATTTTGTGGTGCGGCAGGTTTTTATGCGCGATTTTGACGAAGAAACGGCGCTGCTGGCGGATTTGCACGACCTGTGCCGGAATTTCCGTGCCGCTGCCAGTTTCAACGGCAAAACCTTCGATGTGCCGATGCTGGAAAATCGTTTCACGCTGGCGCGTCTTTTTGTGGATTTGTTCGACGATGCGCCCCATCTCGACCTGCTCCACCCGTCGCGGCGGGTGTGGCGACACCGGCTGGCAAATTGCAGACTCGCCACGCTGGAAACCGATGTGCTCGGCGTGACCCGCACCCGTGCCGATGTGCCCGGCTATTTCATCCCTTCTCTGTATCGCAAATATTTGGTGGATAACGACGCGCGCCCGATGGCGGGCATTTTTTATCACAACGAAATGGATATTGTGAGTATGGCGGCGCTGGCGGCGGTGCTGGGGCAACTGGCGGCATATCCCCATCATTCCCCCGAAATTGAACCGCTGCACCCTGCGGATGTGGCGGGCGTGGGACTGTGGCAGCTGGCGCTGGGACAGGTTGAATCGGCAGAGCGTGCACTCAAAACCGCGCTGAAAGGGGATGAACTTCCGGCAGATGTGCGGCGGCGGGCGATGACGGCGCTGGCATTTTTGCTGAAGCGGCAGGGCAGGGGAACGGAGGCGGCATCGCTGTGGCAGGAATTGGTCGCGGCGGAAGATAGTCTGCTCGCGCTGGAAGAACTGGCGAAATTTTACGAATGGCAGCGGAAAGATTTTGAAAAAGCGCGCGCGTGTACAGAATACGCCCTGAAAATACTC
>CAYPNZ010000157.1:0-6625 GCA_964411845.1 uncultured Anaerolineaceae bacterium | reverse complement strand
GGATGAGCGCCAAAATCCACCAGTGGAAGGGCATCGGTTGCAGGCGGTGGCGCACGAATCGGTATAACACGCCACCGATGAAAAACGATGACCATATCGCCGTGCAACGATGACACAGTGCCACTTGATGCCCGAAAATGAAATACGAGCGTTCCGGCAGTTGGTGACAGGTTACTTTGTATGCGCTGAAAATAACGTGTGCGATGCGTTCATACCCCAGCGCTTCCAAAATCGGGGCGGCAAAGGGCAGGGCAATAAACAAGCCGCTGATGATATTTACCCACAGCAGCCAATGGTCGGCAAAATAAACGGTAAAGCGGTCTACTTTATCTTCCAGCGTGCGTTCCGCGGGTGAAAGTCGGTGCGATTCTGCCATTGGATTTTCCTCCGTTACCATTGAAGTATCATACCCGAAGTTGAATATCGCGCCAAATTGCCGTATCTGCCCATTAAAAAAGCGGGGGGTGGTTCAATCGTAAATGCCGGTAATTGTCATTGCGAGCCGAAGGCGAAGCAATCCCCGACAATAGAACACGGCGATTGCTTCGGGCTACGCCCTCGCAATGACGTATCACTTACCTTCACGCCACTACCAAAAAACGGGGGGCGCGCAGCCACCCGCTTTCGTTCGTTTACAATTTGCCGCTACCCGTGCAGAGAGACCAGCGTCATTTCCGGGGGGCAGAAGAGCCGCAGGCGCGGCGCGCTCAATCCTTCCAGCCCGATGCCGCGACTGACATACAGGGTGGTGCCGTTTTCATCGTACCGTCCCATTTCGTACCGTTTGCCGGTGATGGCGCTGGTGATGATTGCGCCGTAACCCGGCACACGCACTTGCCCGCCGTGGGTGTGTCCGCACAGGTACAAATCCACATCGAATTTTTGCACAACAGGCATCATTTCCGGCGAATGGTACAGCAGCACTCGCGCGCCCGCATCGGCGGGCAACTGCGCCGCCAATGCCGCAAAACGATGCTCGTCATACGCCATATCGTGCGTGCAATCCATCCCCAGCAGCGTCAACCGCCGCCCGTCGCCCAAATCGAGGGTGCGGGTATCGTGACGCAGCAGGGTAATTTCCGTGTCGCCGAAATGTGCCGCGGCAATGTCCGGCAAATCCACCGGCGGACTGCCGAGCACGGCAAACACGCCGTGCGGTGCGTGAATTTTCGCCAGCAGACGGCGCACCTGCGCCACTGATGCGGCATCGTTGTTGTATGACAGGTTCAAATAATCGCCGGTGATGACGATGACATCCGGCTTGGCGGCGGCAATCAGTGCCAACACCCGCTCTTCACGGCGGGTCAGCCGTTCCACGTGCAAATCGCTGATGTGCAGCAGGCGGATTGGGGGCGCATCGGCGGGCAAATGCGGCGAAACCACATCCAACTCGGTCAGCGCCAGCCGCTGCGGTTCAATTGCCATGCCCCAAACATAGGCGGCGGTGCCCGCTGCTTGCAAAACAAAAAATGCCGCCAGCGCCAGCGGTTGATTCCACGTTGACAGCGCCAGCGCCAACGCCGTTACCAGCAATCGGGGAACCATCATCACCAGCAATTGCGGCTCAATCGGTCCGAAAGAGATTTTTTTGCGCGGCAGCAGCCACAGCAGCAGCAAATCGCCGAGGACTGCCGCCACAAAAATCACCGTCGCCGCGATGGCAATCGGCGGGGCGAAAAGTTGCCAAAATGCCAGCACCAGCCGGAACATCACAATTAGCGTCAGCGCATTCCACCACAGCGGGCGGTCGTGAAACGATTGCACGCGCACCATCACATTGTGCAGCCAGCGTTCTTCCAGCACGGCGGGATTCGGTTTTGGGGGGGCGGTGGTTAACGGTATTTCAGTCATTTTGTTTTTCCATAATCAGTTTATTTTGCCCGTCGTCGAATTCAAATTGCAGGTTGTCTACCAGTTGGCGCATCAAAAACAGCCCCAACCCGCCCTCGGCGAGGGTGTCCGGCGGTGTATCAAAGGCTGGGTCGAGCATCGCCTCCGGCAAAAACGGTTTTCCGAAATCGGTAACGGTTATCTGCAAGCGGTCGGGCAGAATGCGGCACGCCACCTGAATTTCGCCTTTGCCTTCGCCGCCGTATCCATACGCAATAATGTTGGTACACGCCTCATCCACCGCCATTTGCACGGCATAAACCGCGCGTTCATCCAGTTTGGCTTTCAGCGCCCATTCGGTGACAAACTGTGCAATGGTATTCAAATTTTTGTATGAGCCGGTTACTTTCAGGGTTGAATCAGTCATCGGCTGCCTCCAATGCTTCTTGGGCACGCAATGCCGCCGCCATCGCCAGCCCCATCGAAAGCCAGTACAGCGCCACCAGATGGGTAAAGGTGATATTGAAGAAAAAATGGTCGAAAATACCGCTGACCATCGCTCCCAGCACCGCCAGCGAATAGCCCAGCAACGGCGCTTCCAACCGATGCCCGGCGGGCAAACGTTTCCACGTGCGATACACCACCGTGAAAAACACGGCGCTAATCAACAAATACAGCGACAGCCCCACCGCCCCCATCTCTTCCGCAATCAGCAGATACAGACTCGACACCCCCAAATAAAGGTCAATATCGGGTGTGCCGGAAAACCCGACGCCCATCAGCGGATAGCGGGAAATGAGCGTCAGCGCATCTTTATATTCCCCGAAACGCATTTGGGTGGCGAGGTCTGCGCCCTGAATGCCCTCCAAAAACCGCGAAACGTACAGTTGGGTTTGCGGCAAAATCAGCATCAATGCCGCACCGACCAGCATCCACAGCAGCAATTTCCGGTAGCGCAGCAGGCTCATCACCCCCAAGGCCGCCACCACCCCCAGCAGCGACCCGCGCGAATAGGTGAGATAGAGCAAGATGCCCATCATACCGGTGATGAGCAGCAGGTATCGGCGGGGCAGTACCGGTTTTTTGGCGAACAGAAACGCCACGGCGATGATGGTGAGAATAACCAGCAGCCCGCCCAGCGCGTTGGGGTCAATGGAAGTGGCGATGGCTCGCATCGGGTTATCGGGATTATCTTCGATGTAGCGCAAAATACCGTCGGTGGGATAGCCAAACACCCGCAACCGAGACAGAATTGCAATCGTCCAATTGCCGGGGATGAAATAGAAAACAATGCCCAATGCCGACATTATCCCCCCGCTGACCAAAATGACCCGCGAAAGTTGTTCCAATTGCGCCACGGTTTTTACCTGATTGACAGCGGCAAAAAAAAGCATCACCGCCAGCAGCACTTCCGCAAAATTGCGCAAAATGGTCGGCGAAAGTGAGGTGTGCGCCAACCCGGCAATGAATGCCACCACCGCCCACGCCAAAAAGGCGAAAATCGGTGCGCCCAGCGGCGAGCCGGTGAATGTGGTTTCGGTGCCGGTGGCGATGCGCAAAAACCAAACGCCATACAACGCCAGCAAAATGGCATCCAAAAAGGTGGGCGTAAAACCGATTTTGAAGGGGAAGGCGGCATAAGGCAGCAAAATAATCAAACCCAACAGCGCCACAAACCCCCATTGCGTGCTGCGCAGCATCAAATATGCCGCCAGCAGCACCCCCAGCACGCCAATTGCCAAAACGGGACCCAACCCGCCGAACAGAATACCCACCAGCATCCCGGCGGCAAGTGCCACCAGCAACACGCCCAACAGCGCCACGGTCGGATTATCGGATGCAATTAACGCCCGCAGTTTGTCCATCGCTCTATTTTCAATCATAACAAACATTATACTCAGCGGGAAAAAGATGGGGAAATACGGCGGGGTCATCGCATTTTGCCGGGGGCTGTCGGAGTCGGAATGTAAAATTGGTCGGGAAAAGAATCGTCGGGCGGTGCGCAAACCGTCTCTTGGGTTTCCACATCCGCGGGCATAATCGAACGTTGCGATTTTCGCAATTTTTCGCAGTTTGTGGCATACTCTGATTCCGCATCTACCTCCACCGCAATGACGCATTGGAGCAAAATATGAGCCTGCAAATCCTAATCATCCTGTCCCTCTTGCTGCAACTCTTTGCCGCCTTTCTCGCCCTGCGTTTGATACCTCTCACCGGCAGGCGCTCCGCGTGGGTCATCATTGCCACGGCACTCTTGCTGATGGCAATATGGCGTATGATTGAACACACCGCCATCCCAAACCTTTTTGTCTCAATGGTTGTCGAAAGCACCATCTCCATTTTATGGTTTGTGGGAGTCTGGCGCATTCGTGCCACGTTTGTCCGGTTAAAACGCGCCGAAGAGACGTTGGCACACGACAAAGATTATTACCAAAGCCTGTTTACCAATAATGCCTCGGTTATGCTGCTGGTTGACCCAAACACGGCAGATATTGTTGATGCCAATCCGGCAGCCGGCAAGTTTTACGGTTACACTGTTGCCGAACTGACCTCGAAAAAAATATTTGACATCAGCACGGTTGACCAAGAATCGGTTTTCGCCGACATGTATCTTGCCCGAACTGCAGAACGTCAACACTTTCTCTTTAAAGACCGGCTTGCCAACGGCGAAATTCGTGACGTGGAAGTATATACCGGACCGGTAACCATTGACGGCAAAACGCTGGTTTATGCCATCATTCACGATATTACCGAGCAACAACGCGCCACCGAGGCGCTGCAAAAACTTACCCGACGGGTACAGCTAATCCTTAATGCCACCCACGAAGGCATTTACGGGTTGGATACCAACGGGAATATCATCTTCATCAATACCGCAGCCATTGCCATGACCGGCTGGCAGGATGATGATATTACCGGCAAAACGCATCACACATTAATCCACCATTCGCATGCCGACGGAACCCCGTACCCCATCGAAAAATGCCCGGTGCACGATACCATCCGCACCGGCGAAACCCATTATGTCCGCAATGAAGTTTTTTGGCGCAAAAACGGCACCTGCTTTCCGGTGGCGTATACCAGCGCTCCCATCCGCGAAAACGGGAAAATCATCGGCGCGGTCGTCACTTTCCGCGATATTACCCGCGAACAAGCCGCAGAAATCACCCGCGTGCGATTGGAAACCGCCATCGAACAATCGGCGGACAGTGTGGTTATCACCGACCCGATGGGAACGATTGTTTACGTTAACCCCGCCTTTGAAGACGTTAGCGGTTATACCCACCGCGAAGTCATAGGACAAAATCCGCGCATTTTGCAAAGCGGGCAGCACGATTTAGCCTTTTACGAAGATTTATGGAACACCATTACCGCCGGGCGCACATGGTACGGGCAGTTCATTAACAAACGCAAAGACGGCAATTTATACAATGAAGATGCCGTCATCAGCCCGGTATTTGATGAAACGGGGAAAATCATCAACTTTGTCGCCGTAAAACGCGATATTACCCAACAATTGCAAATGGAAATGCAACTGCGCCAATCGCAAAAGATGGAATCGCTGGGGCGGCTTGTCGGCGGGGTGGCACACGATTTTAACAATATCCTCACCGCGGTTAACGGCTTTGCGGAGTTGTTAATCAACCGGTCAAACGACGACACCAGCCGGCAATATGCACATTCCATTCTGCAATCGGGCAAACGCGCCGCCGGTCTCATCTCGCAAATGATGGCATTCAGCCGCAAGCAAATTTCACGCCCGGAAGTGGTTAACGCCAACACCATCATCAATGCTATGAGACCGATGCTGTCGCGGGTGCTGCCGGAAAATATCACCCTGCACATTTCCGCCGACGAGACACTGGCGCACATCAAAATTGACCCGACACAATTGGAACAAGTTATTTTGAATTTGGTGGTAAATGCCCGCGACGCGATGCCGGATGGCGGAGAAATTTCCATTCGCACCCAAAACATTCTTTTGGATGAGGCATACATTGCCACTCATTTGGGCGCAGCCCCCGGCGAACACGTGCTTATTTCCGTGTCCGATACCGGCACGGGTATTTCGCCGGAAATACAAAATAAAATTTTCGAGCCGTTCTTCACCACCAAAGCGGAAGGCAAGGGCACGGGGTTGGGGCTGTCAACCGTTTTCGGTATCGTCAAACAACATAACGGGAATATTTGGTTGTATAGCGAAGTTGGAATGGGCACCGAATTTAAAATTTACTTCCCCACGGTAGAAAATCAACCCGCCGATGACCGGAAAACCCGCACATCGGGCATATCAAGACTTCCGCACGGAGAATCGATTTTGGTGGTGGAAGATAACGACATCGTGCGAATGCTTGCCGAAAATATTTTAACCTATGCCGGATATAAAGTGTTCGCCGCCGCCAGTGCCGAAGCGGCGCTGGCAATGGAACATACATTGAAAACCATAGATGTGTTATTAACCGACATCGTTTTGCCGGGGATGAACGGTAAAAAACTGGCTGACACACTTTTGTCGCAACACCGTTCTTTGGCAATCGTTTATATGTCCGGCTATTCACACGACATCATTGCCGAACAGGGTATTATCACCGAAGACACTTATTTGGTTGAAAAACCATTTTCAGCCGCGACATTACTGGCAACCATTGCCGCTGCCCTGTCGAATCGGCAACAAAATTAGTGTACCGCTTGCATAAGTCTGTCATTCCGGAATTTCCCGCAGGGAAATATCCGGAATCCATAACTCACCTTACGCAGTCGAGGATTTGACAAAGTCAAAATTATGGCATTATTG
>CAYPNZ010000156.1:0-6640 GCA_964411845.1 uncultured Anaerolineaceae bacterium | reverse complement strand
GGAACGGCGCGATTGGCTCCGGTGCCGGGCAAACCGGCTTCGCCTTAACCTGCACCGCTTGCCACGACCCGCACGGCAACGCCAGTACCACCAACGGACCAACCTACCGTTTGTTGCGTGCCATTCCGAATGGCTCCGGTGCAACAAGCGGTGTAGATGTCGCTGACGAAAGTTCAAAACTTTACACCGTACCCAATGGCGATAACGAATACTTTGGTGTTGGTTACGGCGTGCGCAGTGCGCCGCTTTCAAACTGGTGCGCCCAATGCCACACTCGGCACGCGGCTGCCAGCGGCAGCGGTTCTACCAACTCCGGCGACCCCATCTTCACGTTTCGTCACACAACTACCGGAACAAGTTTGGGGTGTATGAGCTGTCACGTCGCGCACGGTACATCGGCAAAAGCAGAAGGATTTGCCACAAACGTTGCTTGGCCCGACGGAACAACGCCATCGGGCGATGAACGCAGTAGTTTGCTTCGGTTGGATAACCGCGGTGTCTGTCAGCAGTGCCATCAGAAATAGCAGTATGCAGGGATGGGAGGGAATGTCCTTCCCATCCCAAACATTTATGCCGAACTCAGCAGGTTGTCAATTTTGCAAGTTTGTGGTTAGGGCGTATTGAAAGGAAATTGGCAAACGTCAACAGAAACTAAAAACAAATGGCAGTGCACTTAAAATCTTATGATGAACTTATTTCAAACACAGTCAGCATTACAGCGCGGTATTCTTTATTTAATGGACATTATTTTATTGGGAAGCATCGGTTTATTTGCCTTGCCGATAGTTGCGCCGGTTGCGGCAAATGGTGGTCCCCATGGCGATTATATCGCCACAACCGATGCGTGTGCCGGGTGTCATCGCACCCATACCGGTGCAAATGCGCGTATGCTGCCAAACCCTGTTAACGATAACGCCCTTTGTTTTGCCTGTCATAACGGAACCGGCGCTGCCCCGACGGTTGTTTCAACACACGGCAATACCGATTTCAGCCCGCAGGCAGAAGGACAATTTACCCTTAATTGCACGCAATGTCACGATCCGCACGGCAGTTACGCAAATTTATCCAGCATAAAAAGTGATGTATTGGTGCTGGACGGAACCACAACGCAAAGCACCGGACCGATTTTGTTTACCGCGCTCACGGGAACCAATTCATTTGATGACGGTGTCAGTCCGACAAATAGCCGGTTATGTGTGGCGTGCCACGATTCTGCCGCTAACCCCGGCTACCCAATGACCAACCATACCGGCGGTGCGAGCCACTCGGGCGGCAACGATTTTGTCGGACAAAATTGCACCGCGTGCCACCTTCACAGTGCAGATAGCGACTTTAACACAATTGACGGCTTTATGCCCTCGCGCGGATGCACCATTTGTCACGCCGCCCCACAGGGCAATCGGCGCGAAATAGTAAGCGAATTTGGGCAAACCAGTCATCACGTGCAAGGGCAAGTAACCGACACGGATTGTCTGGTGTGCCACGACACATCAAGCCATCAAGCCGGCACAGTCTATCTTAATAATGTGGATGTACCCGGCACCAGTTATGCTTACAACCCCGCCGACCCAACCACCGCAGAACCGGCGTGTTTGGCATGCCACGATGCCGACGGGGCAAACGGCGCCGCCCCGTTTAGCGACGGCATAATGCCCCCGGCAATTGATGCAAACGTATGGAATACCACCACCCACGCGCAGCCATCGGCAAACGGAGCCGGCACCTGCTTCGATTGTCACACCAATGGTCACGGTTCGGTGCAAACAAATATTCTGTTGGATACTTATGTGATGGCAGATTACACCAATTGGGATACAACAAACTATCAACTTTGCTGGAAATGTCACGACCCGGCGCGAGTGGTGGGTCGCGGTAGAACCACCAACGCTTTCAGCAACCTGCACTGGCGGCACGTTGGACGCGAGCAGGCTCCGTGTGTGGCGTGCCACAACCCGCACACACCGCACGATGCGGGCGAACCCGGTTTGGTTGATTTCAGTTATGCGCTGGCAAACGGGTTCGATATGCAACTGATTGGCGGATACGATGCCGGTTCTGCCTTTTGGGTAAACGGGTCTACCGGATATTGTTACATTGCTTGCCACGGTGAAAATCATACACCGGAAAATTATCGGCGGAATAGCACCAATACCTTGTGGGGCATCATCCAAGGCGACTTTGACTATATCTACCAAACATTCTTGCCGCTGGTGTACAAAAATGCGTCGGGGCGGTAAAGGTTGGTATGATGACAACTGTCTGCAACTGTCACAAATTCGCGGATAAAAATACTCGAACAATCAAGATGTAACCGGTTTTTATAAATGGGATATGGAGGGACTATGGTGTTTCAGCATCATACACGGATAAAAAACACGCTCGGTTTTGCGGTCATCTTTTTAGCGATAAGTGTTCTGTACACTGCAACAACTTTTGCCAATAGCGGACCACACGGAAATTACTCAGCCCTTACCGATGCGTGTGCCGGTTGCCATCGGGCACATACCGCCGGAAACGAAAAATTGTTAATTGACAGCGTACCCAATTTGTGCCTCACCTGTCATGGCAGCGGCGCGCCCGGTGCAAGTACCGATGTGATGAACGGTGCATACGGTGGCGGCGGAAACTTGTTGGGGGGCGGTTTCGACTTTTATCAGGGGCAGCCGACAACGTCATCGCATAGTATTGACGGCTCGTGGAAAAACGCTTGGGGCAGCGGCACGGCTTGGGGCAGCACTTATGATTGTGCCGGCTGCCATAATGCCGACAGCGGACTGGTGTGGCCCGGTGCGCCGACATGGGGCATCAGCCCCGGTGCACTGCCAACATATCCGGGGCGTGGGCAAAACGTAACAATGCCGTTAACCTGCACCAGTTGCCACGACCCGCACGGGGGAGAAAACTATCGTATTTTACAGCAGCGAATGCACCCCGATGCACCGGCACTCACCGACAGCAACGGATTGGTGCTGGTACAATCCAACGAAACCGGCGGCACCGCACCCGACCAACCGGGGTATGCACCGAATTACACCACCCCCAATTACCGCATCGGTTTGGGCGATTGGTGTCGTGGCTGCCATTTTACATATCATCAGGAAGTTTCCGTGCAGCCATTTAACGCCGAAGACGGCAAAGGATTGATTACCCGTTACCGCCACAAAGTTGATATGACTCTTGGCGGGTTGAGCACCGGTTTGCCATTGGAAGACCCCGCCGGTGATGGCACAAACGGCAACGAGCAAGTTTTTTGTGTGACGTGCCATTTTGCTCACGGCAGCACCGCCTCAATGACGGGGCAAGCAACGGTTGCCCCCACCAACGACAGCGCATTGTTGCGAATGGATAATCGCGGTGTGTGCGAAGATTGTCATCAAAAATAAGTTTGGCAAAAGCGTAAACAATGAAACAAGCAGCAGGTTCAAAATTGGTAAATGGTGCAATCGGGGCGGTTTTGTTGTTGATTGGATTAACGGCATTGACGGGCGGATGGTTAATCTATACCCTTTTCTTCTCGCCGAAGCCGGCGCAACACATAACCCCGACGGTAACTGTTGTGCCGCACACTGCGCAGCCTACCGACACACCGACCAAACCTGAATTTACCATTCCCACACCAATACCGCAGAGAAACCTTAACACACCTTTTTCCGGCATCGAACCCACACCCCCCGTTACACCGACGGCAAAACCGTCGGCAGATTTGCCGCCTTCTGTGACAGCCACGCTTGCGGTTGTTGAGCCGCTTATTGCTGCCCATCCAACTTACCAGCCGACCACACAACCGTGCGGCGAATGTCACCAAAATTTGCGGTCGGCGGGTAAATGAATCTTTTGCGGAAGGTTTAACTTTGCCGTTGGAATCTCGTTCGGTTGAAGCAGGTTACGGCGGCATTTTGAAAATTGACACGCGATTGTCGGGGTCGAAATATACCGGCGACAGATACGCTGCCACCGTGCCGACGGATGGTGCATCGGGCAGCGAATGGAAAATAATCACATAATCGGTTCGATATTTTCGCAGCAGATGGATGGCTTCGGCGGTGGGGAAGGTTGCCATTTCCGCCCGCAGGAAACCGTGCGCCGGCGGGAAAAACCCGGAATAGCCGTTCAGCATTGCCGCATCCAGCGATGTGTTTTCCAGCATCCAACGGGTGGTTTGTTCAAACGCGGCGGTACTGCCGTTTTTCGCAAAGGGGAGCAGCACGATGGTGGGTGTGCCGTCGCGCCGATTTATCCACTGCTGCCACGGTTGGCGGGTGTCTATCGGCGGGATGGTGTGCAGCGGCAGCGGCAACGCCAGCGATTCCGTCACGGCTGCGACGGTGAGCGCCAATGCTATCGGGCGCGAAAATTTTGGCAGTCGCAGTGTGGCTTCCAGTCCGATGCCCGCCAGCAGTGCCAGCGAAATTTGTCCCATTACCGCAAAGCGAAACGGACTGCGCAGCGCTGCCATCCCCGGGAAAAACTGCCGCCACATTTGATAGGGTTCCCACCCCCCGATGGACAGATGCAGCCCCAGCGATAGCAGGAACGCCAGCACAATTGTCCCCAAAAGATACCATCGCCCGCGCCGCGGCATACGTTTTGCGGGCACAACCGCACCGATGGCGGCAAGCGCCAGCAGCATCCACCCCGGAAACAGCCGCTGTCCCTTTTCCGCGGGACGGTGCAGCCATCGCTTGTAAAAAAGATTTGTGTCCAACGTTTTCAGATAATCTTTTGGTGTGGCGGAATTTTGGCGAATGGTCGTTTCTGACCGGGTGAAATTGTGTTCCGCCAGAATTTGTCGCTGCACCAGCACCGGCGGCGCGGCGAGCAGTATACCGGCTAAAACGAATCCGGCTAATTTTCCCCCAAAACGCATCCCCCTTTGGGAAAACGCCCATACTGCGGGCGGCATGAAAATCAAACTGAACAGCCCGTAATATCCGCACGTGAGAAAAACGAGAGGGATGCCAACCGCCAGCCCGATGCCGTGCGCCGGGGTTGGATGCTTTAAAAATTGTTGCAGAAAGAAAAGCAGCCACAATATGCCGAAAATAGCGGTGAGTTGCAGAACGCCCATTTCCTGCGCCACAAACGGCAGCGATTGCATCATCAGCGCGCCGCCGATGGCTGCCGGCACGGAAAGATGCCACCCGCGCAACAGGGCAAAGGCAAACCAGCCGTTCAGTGTTAAAAATAAAAGAATGACGCTGTTATAGCCCACCGCCGCACCACCGAACAGCCACAAGGGCATTGCCAAAAATGCGGTTACCGGTTCCGGTTCGGAAAAGGCGAGTGCGCCGGTTGTCGGGGCGAAGATGGGTGGGCTCCAATAATTTGGAAAACCGCGCAATGCTTGCTCGATGTTCCATTGGAGCGTCCACAGGTTGAAATACGGCACGGTGGCGCTGTGTTCGCTGCCCAGCGGAATAGCCGCGCCGAAATTCAGCACCAGCGGAAAAGTTAGCACCAGCGACCATCCGAAACAGAGCAGCAATACTTTTGCAGAACGGTTCATACGGCAAATGTTCCCCGATATTCGGCAAAAAACAAGCCCGACGATGTTTCTGCCGGGCTTGTTTGGGAGAGGAGACGAGTTGTTGGTTTATTTGGCAAGCGTGCGCAGGTAGTCAATAACCTGCCAGCGCTGTTCTTCGGTAAGGCTGCCTTTCCACGGTGGCATTGCGGAGTTGAACGGCTCTATCATCCCGCCCTCGCTGATGCGCCAGAAAAGATAGGTGTCTGACATATTGTTCATCATTTTGGCATCGGCAAGATTAGCCGGATGCGGCTCTAACGCCGTGCCGGCGGGTCCGTCGCCCTTCCCTTCAACGCCGTGGCACGCGGCACAATATGTGGTGTAAATTTGTGCGCCGGCGGCAATGGCATCGGGATTATCTTTGAGGGGGTTGGTTTTGTTGGCATACGCTTCGGGCACATCCGTGTGCTCGTGCTCGCTATCGTTATGCTCGGCATCCGCGCCCGCCATCTCGGTGTCGGCGGCGTGTTCGTCGCCATCGTTGTGTTCGGTGTCCGCGCTCATCATTCCGGTGTCCGCGCCCGTCATCTCGGTGTCGGCGGCATGTTCATCACCATCGTTGTGTTCGGTATCGGTGCCCATCATTTCGGTGTCTGCACCTGTCATCTCGGTGTCCGCGCCCATCATTCCGGTGGCGGTGGTGGATTTAACACTCGGTGCGGGGGTTGCCGTTGCCGCACTTTTTTCCTGATTTGCCGGTGCGGCGGTTGTGGCTGGGGAACTGCCGCAGGCTGCCAAAACAAACACGCCTGCAATTAAAAGGCTGAAAAGTGTAAAAAGTTTGGTGTGTTTCATAGAGTTGCTCCTGTAATGATTGAAGTGATGCTGCCGATGCTATCCATCGGTTAATTTAAGAATATATTCACAATATGACGGTTTTGTGACAATTATATGAAGACTGTGTGAAGGTTTAGGTGGCGCGCAACGGCAGAGAAAAGCCGAAGGTGCTGCCTTTGCCGTTGCCTTCGCTGTGAACCCAAATTTTGCCGCCGTGCGCTTCGACCAGATGGCGGGCAATGGTCAAGCCGATGCCGCTGCCGCCGCCGGCGCGACTGCGCGATTTGTCCACGCGGTAAAAGCGAGTGAACAGGTGGGTTAGGTGTTCGGGGGGAA
>CAYPNZ010000155.1:0-6693 GCA_964411845.1 uncultured Anaerolineaceae bacterium | reverse complement strand
CTCCCTCTCGGCGCGCACACTCCCCGCCGCTGCGTCGGTCCTGGCTGAAAGCAACCCGCAGACGCTGTCCGTCAAAGCACCCGTCGCCCCGCCAACCGTTTCTCTGCCGGAAAATGCCGTCGCCGGCACGGTAACGCTCTCCGGCACCGGCATGCCCGGCTCCACCGTGGAAATTATGCTCGACGGAAAATCGCTCGGCACGGTCACTGTCGGCGCGGATGGCACTTGGCAATTCCCCGCCGATATTCCCGATGCGGGCGATTTCTCCCTTTCGGCGCGCACACTCGCCGCCGATGGGTCGGTGCTGGCTGAAAGCAACGCGCAAACGCTGTCCGTCGAAGCGCCCGCACCGGCAGGGCAAGCCTATATTGTTCAGGCAAACGACTGGCTCAGCAAACTTGCCGATAAATTTTACGGCGACCCGTTTGCGTATGATGCCATTGTAACCGCCACCAACAAAATGGCTGCCGGCGATGACAGTTTTACCGTGATTGATAATCCCGATTTGATTGAAATCGGGCAAAAATTGTGGATTCCCCCCGCGCCATAAAAACGGTCACCGCAGCCGTAATTCCTGTTCGATGACCACCGTTCCTTCGGGCTGATAATTTTTCACCAAATAACAGACACAGTGTTCTCCCTGCACATCATCGCGGGGAAGCACTGTGCCTTTTTCTTTAATTTCCCGCAGTGCATCGCGCACCGACAACATATCGGCAATGCGACGGTCAATATCCGTCAATTGATGTTCAATGGCGGTGAGCACCCGGTCACACGGGGCGATACCGTCATCGCGCGCCGCCAAAATTTCGGCAATATCGCGGATGGGGATGTCGAGCCGCCGGGCGCTGGCAATAAAACGCAAACGTTCCACAGCCGTATCATCATAAATGCGGTAGTTGTTCTCGCCGCGTTTCGGCGGCGGCATCAGCCCCACATTTTCATAATACCGTATCGTTTTGGGGGATACCCCTGTTTTTTCAGCCAATTCTTTTATCTGCATTCGTCACTCGTCATTCGTCACTCGTCACTCGTCACTCGCTATTATGATATACCTTCCCGCCACCGGAAAGTCAAGGCAATTCGACAATCCGGCGGGAAACCGTTACAATATCGGCAAATTTTGTGCGGGTGATTTTTATGAGCGTGGTCGATTCATTTCTGAATATTGCCGATTATTTTTCCGGCGAAACAATTTCTTTCCATCCGAATCGCTGTTTGAACAGCCGTTTCCGGCAAATTGGCTGCACCATCTGCACCGATGCCTGTCCCGCCGAGGGTGCCATCGAGTTGAACCCGGGACCCGCCCCGATTTTCAATGCCGATGCCTGCATCCATTGCGGATTATGCCTGCACGTATGCCCCACCAACGCCTTCACCCGTCCGGACCCCACGCTGAACCGTCTGCCGCAAACCCTTGCCGTGCTCCCCGCCGAGCCGGTGGCGCTGATTTGCCCGCAACACCCCGACCCCGCTCACGGACAAAATTCCATCGCGGTGCAAACCAAACGTTGTTTGGCAGCGCTGTCTCCGGCACATTTGCTGCCGCTCACCCGGCGGGAAAATCCGGTTGTGCTGGACGATTCTCACTGCGCGGCATGTCCCATCGGGACGGTGCATCCATATATTGAACAATCGGTGGCGCGGACAAACGCTTGGGCGGCAACGCTTGGCGATTACACTCCCATTCGTCTGCGCACCCGCCAGCCCGCCGACACCCCGCTTGCGCCGCGCGCGGTGGTGGATATTGACCGCCCGCCGGTATCGCGGCGCGGGTTTTTCAAATCCATTTCGCAATTGGGAAAAGAAAGTATCGGCGCGGTGCTGGCAGAAGACCCCGTTGACCCCGCCTCGCTGGGTCGATTTGTGCCGGTATCGGAACGCCTGCCCCATTTTGTGCCCGCCCAACGGGCAAGGGTTCTATCGTTTTTGGATGAGCAGTTGCAAGATGTGCCCCCCGACCCCGCGACACCCGTTCACGATGCCGCCGGGGCGCTGCCGGTGTTTGATGTGGTTGTTTCGCCGGAAAAATGCACGGCGTGCGGGTTGTGCGCCCGTTTCTGCCCCACCGGCTCGCTAACTTTTCTCAGCGATGAAACGCGGTTCGCGCTGGGTTTTTACCCCGCGCTTTGCCTCGGCGATGATTGCGGTATTTGCCAAGTTGCCTGCCCGGAAGATGCCATTTCGCTGGAACACGTTGCGCCCGCGCCTGCCATTTTAAGCAAGCAACCGCGCTATCTCGCTGCGGGCGAGTTGGCAAAATGCTCGATGTGCGGACAGCCCATCGCCGCGGGTGATGAACATCCGAGCACATGTTATGTTTGTCGCCCGCACAAAAATTTTGAATTCCAATTCCCGTAAAATCACATATCACACGTTTCTTTCGACATATGATAGACGAAATCGCTGTCGGAAATGACGGCGATGGGCACAATGCCATCCGGTTCGCGCTCAACTACCACCACCCGGTGGATGTGGTCTTGCAATAGCAGGTCTGCCACCATATCCAGCGTTGCCTCCGGCGATACGGTCACCACATCGGCGCTCATCACCGCCGAAACCGGCTGTGTCATCCAGTCGTCGCCGTTTTTGTATGCCCGCAACAAATCCGTGCGAGAAATGATGCCCCGCAAATATCCGCGCCGGTCAACAACCACCAGCGCGCTCACATCCCGAGCAACCATCCGGCAGGTGGCATCTTGCAATGTTGTTTCGGGATAGCAGGAATATACCCCCAACCGTTTTGCTTCCAATACTGTTCGCTGCATGGTGAACCCCCGTTTCATTTTTAAATCACACTGCCATTGTACCCAATTCGCCACGGATTTTCAAGCCGCGCTCGGCTTCTGCATTATCTGCATAGTAGGCATAATATGCACTAGTGACACTTGTCGCATAAAGATGTGACATTTGTCACTAGTGCATTCACTGCAAACCAAGTACAATAACACCGAAAGAATGATAATTCTTTCACAATAAAAGGGGAACAGAAATGGCTGATATGCTCACCGCAAAAGACATCCAAGATTTACTTCACGTTGACCGCTCCACCGTCTACCGGATGGCAGAAGCCGGCAGCATCCCGGCGATGCGTGTCGGCAGGCAATGGCGCTTTCCTGCCGACCAAGTAACGCAATGGCTCAACAACAGCGCTACCGCCGCCATCGCACCTGCCACGCCTGCACCCGTCACCGTCAACCTCCCCGAAAGTCCGCTGAACAAGTTGCTGCCGCTGGAATGCGTGCAACTGATGCAAGACACCTTCGCCGATATGCTGGATGTTATGATTGTGGTAACCGATATGAGCGGTCATCCCGTTACCGAAGTGAGCAAACCGTGCGGACCGTTCAAAGCCATCAGCCAACTGCCCAACGCGCTGGAAAAATGTATTGCCGACTGGGCGCATTTCGGCGAAATTTTGGAACTCGAACCAAAACTCATCCGCAGCCATTTGGGGTTGCTGGGCACACGCGGACTCATCCGCGTGGGGCGCGAATTGAAAGGTATGGTCGTCATCGGCGGCATTGCCCCCCGCGAATGGCCCCCCGCCCCCGCCCATTTGGCGGAAATTTCTGCGGAATTCGGCGTAACGGCAGATGCCTTCGACCCGTATCTCGACGAAGTTTCATATCTGTCCGATGAACAACTCGCCACCGTATTAAAAATGGTTCAACGATTTGCCAACATTCTGGCGCACATCATCACCGAACGTCGTCAGATGGTGGGCAAATTAGAAGCAATTGCTCAAATCATCAATCAATAGATTCAAAGGAGAACATCTGAATGAAAAAGGTACTCATCCTCGGCGCCGGAACTGCCGGAACAATGGTAGCCAACAAACTTTATCACATCCTCGACCCGGACGAATGGAAAATCACCATTGTAGACGAAAACGAAACCCATTATTACCAACCCGGTTTTCTGTTCATCCCGTTCGGCATCTATGGCAAATCCGACGTCATCAAACCCAAACGCAACTTCATCCCCGCCGGCGTGGAAATGATTGTTTCCACCATCGAAATGATTGAGCCGGAAAACAACCGCGTCCGCATCTCGCGCGACAGCCGTTATCTCGATTACGATTTTCTCATCATTGCCACCGGCACCACCCCCCGCCCCGATGAAACCCCCGGTTTGCACGATGGGGAATGGCGCAAATCCATCCACGATTTTTACACCATTGACGGCGCCATGGCGCTGGCAAAACACCTGCGCAGTTGGCAGGGTGGACGGCTGGCACTGAATATCGTTGACCTGCCGTACAAATGCCCCGTCGCCCCGCTGGAATTCATCTTTTTGGCAGACTGGTTCTTCCATGAAAAAGGTATGCGCGACAAAGTGGAATTGACGCTGGTAACACCGTTGCCGGGCGCGTTCACCAAACCTCGCGCCGCCAAACTGCTGGGCAACACGCTGGAAGAAAAGAATATCCACATCGTGCCGGAATTTAACATCGAACGGGTCGAGCCGGACGCCAAAAAGATTGTCTCGTATGAAGAAGAGGAAGTGGCATACGACCTGCTCGTCACCATTCCCGTCAATATGGGCGCCGATGTTATCGGCAAAAGTGGCTTGGGCGACGATTTGAACTTTGTGCCGGTCGACAAACACACTTTCCTGTCGAAAAAATTCGACAACATCTTCGCCTTGGGCGATGCCGCCAACCTGCCCACCTCAAAAGCCGGCTCGGTGGCACACTTTGCCGTCGATATTTTTGCGCAAAACTTCCCGCGCTATATTGACGGGCTGGAAATGCTGGAAAAATTCGACGGGCACGCCAATTGTTACATCGAAAGCGGCTTCGGCAAAGGCATTTTGATTGATTTCAATTATGATGTGGAACCGCTGCCCGGAAAATTCCCGCTGCCCGGCATCGGACCCTTCTCGTTGCTGCAAGAATCGGAAATGAACCACTGGGGAAAAATGATGTTCCGCTGGATGTACTGGAATATCCTGTTGAAGGGCAAAGAAATGCCCATCACCGCCCAAATGACGATGGCCGGAAAGTGGTTATAGGAGCGCCGCAATGGATGCGATACGAACCGATACACCCACAATTGAAGAACTGAACCGCAAAATTGACTTTCTCACCGAACAACTGATGTTCGTTACCGCCGAATTGCGCCAACAGCAGGAACGGCGGCTTGAGTGGGAAGAACTGAAAAGTGACGCCACCCCCATCATCAACGACCTGTTCCGTATTTCAGTGGAACAACTGGAAGAAGTGGAAAGTTATGTGCAATTTGAAGATATTCTGCACCTGTTCAAACGACTGCTGCGCAACACCCGCAATTTAGAGCAGATGCTCGACCAGTTGGAAAGCACCATGGAACTGGTGGGCGACCTCAGCCCGCTGACACAAAACGCATTCCTCTCGCTGATGGACCGTCTGGATGAATTTGAACGCAAGGGGTATTTCACCTTCATTCAGGGTGGTATGCAAATAATTGACAACATCGTCACCTCTTTCTCGGAAGAAGATGTACGCCTGCTGGGCGAAAATATCGTGCTGATACTGCAAACCGTGAAAGAAATGACCCAACCGGAAATTATGGAAATGCTGAAACAAACCGTGCAGGTGGCACAAGAAGAAGAACCGGAAACCAATGTATCGTTGTTGAGCATTATCCGGCAGTTGAACGACCCGGCAGTAAAACGCGGATTATCCCGCACGTTGAAAATACTCAAAACCGTAGCAGATAACCCACCCAGCCACTAAACTTTTAACCAAAAGGAGCAAAAAATGAGCACTTTAAGCGATATTTCTGTAAATTTGGATGCCGAAGGCTATTTGACCATCCCCGATGACTGGAACCGCGAAATTGCGCAAGCATTCGCCGCCGAACTTGGTATCGAACTGACCGACCGTCACTGGCAAGTTATTGACTTCTGCCGCAAAGATTTCAAAGAAACCGGCTCCGTTCCCACCCTGCGGCGCATCACCAAAGTTGGCGGCGTACCGACCAAAGAATTGTACAAACTCTTTCCCAAAGGACCGGCGAAGAAAGTCGCCAAAATTGCCGGGCTGAGCAAACCGACCGGCTGCATTTAATATGGATTTTCCCCGGCGCAAAAAGCGTCGGGTTCATTGACCCGCATAAACTCGAAGAGGAGAAATGAAATGTCGGAAAATGGAAACGGAAGTGACGCAGAACGCAAACTGTGCATCATCTGCTCAAAAGGTACGCTCGATATGGCTTACCCCGGGTTGGTGCTGGCAAATGCCGCACTGATGGAAGGAATTGATGTAACGATGTTTTTCACCTTCTGGGGGCTGGACATCATCAACAAAAAGAAAATGAAAAATCTGAAAGCCACCCCGCTGGGCAACCCCAGCATGGGTATGCCGAACATTTTGGGAGTGCTGCCGGGTGTAACCGCGATGGCATCGTCAATGATGAAGAAAACCATCGAAAAACTTGACTTCCCCCCGGTGGATGAATATTTGGAAATGATTCACGATGCCGGCGGTAAACTGTACAGTTGCCGGATGGCAATGGATATGATGAATTTGAAACGGGAAGACTTGTTCGACGAAGTGGATGATGTCATCGGCGCGATGGAATTTATGGAAATGAGCGAAGGCGCGCAAGTGTTGTTCATCTAATTTGCAAAATTTCTCCCGGAAACAAAACAGGGGCACGCGGTGTCGTGCCCCCTTTTTTCTACAAACCTATTGAAACTTTTGGCAAT
>CAYPNZ010000154.1:0-6722 GCA_964411845.1 uncultured Anaerolineaceae bacterium | reverse complement strand
CGCTGTTTGAACGCAATGAGGAAGAAAATCGCTGGGACCCGAGCCATCACCTGTTTACCTCACCGATGGACGAGGATATTCCCCTGCTTGATACCGACCCCGGCAAAGCCCGCGGCAAACAATACGATTTGGTCTGCAACGGATACGAAATTGCCGGCGGCAGCATCAGAATTCATCGCCGCGACATTCAGGAAAAGATTTTCGGGCTGATTGGGCTGAATGTGGAACAGGCAAAAGAACAATTCGGGCATATGCTGGAAGCGTTTGAATACGGCACACCGCCGCACGGCGGCATCGCAGCGGGTATTGACCGCGTGGTGATGCTTTTGGCGGGTGAGCCGAACATTCGCGAGGTGATAGCCTTCCCCAAAAGTCAATCCGCCACCGATTTGATGGCCGGGGCGCCCACACCCGTCAGCAAAAAACAGTTGCGCGAATTGCACATAAAATTAGACCTCGATGAGGACTGATTCGGCATTTCGGGTGATTTGGCAAGCCTGTTTTTTCATGCTATTATAGCGCCATCCCTGCCGTGTTCGTGATGCGCCATGCGTCTTGAACCAACACTCATCGTTCAGGGAGCCAGTTTTTGAGGGGGCATGCGGTAGCCCTCGACAGGGTAAGGCAACGCCTTCTCAATATGGTTTCCACCTGCTTATGCAGGTTCAAGGACAACTGGAAGCCACACGGCATGGCGGGGTTCGCAAAAAAAGCGTCAGCAATGGCGCTTTTTTGTTTTTAGCAGCCCAACAGCGTATCTTCCGCCAGCATATCAACCACCGCCGTCAAATCGCCGGTTTCATGGAAAATTGCCAGCTGCCGGTCGGCGCTGGTGCCGGTGCGCAGCATAGTTTCCACGTGCGCCAATTCTCGCTCAACGCCAAGCGGACCCGCCACATCTTGCACCATTTCCAGCAATTCGTTCACCAAAAAACGCACCGGCACGGCTTTTTCTTTGCCGAAATCAATCAGTTCCCCTTCGATGCCGTCGCGGACGGCGCGCCATTTGTTTTCGGCAATCAGTTCGTGGCGGTAGATTCGCCAACTGATGTTTTGGCGGCGCAGTTGAATGAGTTTTGCCACCAGTGCTTGCAATAGCCCGGCAATGGCAAGCACATCATCAATGCGGGTGACACAATCGAATACGCGAAATTCCAGCGTGGGAAAGTTGGGGTGGGGACGCACGTCCCACCAAATTTTGGTCGGCTCGGTAATGCAGCCGGTGTTTATCAGCGTGTTAATGTATCGCTGATAATCGTCGTGTGAGGTAAAAAATGAAGGGATGCCGGTACGCGGCAAATCTTCAAAAATCACGCTGCGGTACGATTTGAGACCGGTATCGTTCCCGTTCCAAAACGGGGATGAGGTGGACAGGGTGAGCAAATGCGGCAGAAAATATCGCACCTGATTCATCACGTCTATGCGCAAATCTTTGTTCGGGATGCCGATGTGAATGTGCATGCCGAAGATGAGCAATCGCCGCGCGAGATATTTCATGTCATTCAGCAAGCCGAAATAGCGCGGATATTCGCTAATTTCTTGGTCTACCCACCGCGAAAAGGGGTGGGTTCCGGCAGCGACAATTTTTCGCCCGTGTTTTTCCGCCAAATCCGCCACCATACGCCGCAGGCGAATAACTTCCATGCGCGCTTCTTTGATGTTGCGGCAAACTTTACTGCCCACTTCCACCTGCGATTGCATGAATTCGGGTTTAACTTGATCTTTTAAAACAATGCGCCCTTTTTCCAAAAATTCCTGAATGTACGATGTCAATTCGCGCGTTTCGGGGTCAATGATTTGGTATTCTTCCTCAATGCCAATCGTTAATTCTTCCAGCATGCCGCCTCCGGTATGAATTTTTGGGGGAATATGCCATTGATTATAACACAAATATTGTCGGTTTTAAAGGATTATCCAATCTGCAAATGGCGATATGCTTCGCGCAGAACGGTACGCCCGTATTCATCGGTGGCGGTGTGCCACTGTTTCAATCGCGCTTGCAAGCCGTCGGGGTCGGGAATTTGGCTGGTATGCTGCAAAATAGCGGCGATTTTTTTGTCGAATACGGTTGAAATGTCCACAAATATATCCGGGCGGGTTGTGCCGGCGATGAAAATATGCGGTACGGTATGGGGTTCCAGCCCTTCGGCAAGCAATTCGGGGTGATACATACGATTGCCCACCGCGGGGAAGAGCGCGTCGGCGGCAATTTTTCCGGCGGCGCGGTGGTCGGTATGGTTGATGCGGTTGCGCCAAAAGAAGGTGGTCGGGTCGGGGGCGATGACGGCTTCGGGGCGGAAGCGGCGCAGTTGGCGAACAACCTGTTCGCGCAGCCGCAGCGAGGGGGTCAACTCGCCATCCGGTTCATCAAAAAAGGTAATTTCGCCCACGCCGAGCACATCGGCGGCAGCGCGCTGCTCTTGGCGGCGGATGTTTTTCAATCGAGCGGGGGTCATGGCGGGGTCGTCGCTGCCTTTATTGCCGTTGGTCAGCAACAGATATTCAATGTTGGCGCCGGCTTCCGCCCAAAGTGCCACCAAACCGCCGCAAAAAAATTCGGGGTCGTCGGGGTGTGCCATAATGACCATCGCTCGCCGGGGAATGAAAGGAAGTTTCATATTTACCTCGTGTAATTTTTGTGTGGGGATAGGATAGCACACCCGCCGAAAAATTCAAATAGTGCCAACAAAAAAAACGGCGCATCGCCGGTGCGATACGCCGTTTGGGTGCGGAACAAAAATTATTCTTTCGGTTCGCCTTTGTAGGTGCTGCGTTCGTAATCGAAATCGTATTCCCAGTAGCCGGGACCTTCGGTAAAGTAGTCGGCATTGCGTTGAATGTCGGCTTCGTATTCTTCGGGTACGTCTTCTTCGGGGAAAATCGCTTCGGGCGGGCAAACGGGGACGCATGCGCCACAGTCAATGCAGGTGTCGGGGTCAATAAAGAACAGGTCGTTCCATTTGGGGTCATCGGTGGGACCCGGCACGATACAATCGACAGGACAGACTTCTACACAGTCACCTTCGCGGGTGCAAATTGCCGTAATTACGTGAGTCATATTTCAGTTCCTCCTGAAATTAAAGTGAATGAGAATAACCAATTCAAATTTCATCCATTGTAATAAAAAGAAGGGAAGTTGTCAACCCGCAATTAAATTATTTTTAACCGCAGTTAATTTTCCGGAAAATAAAAAAAGCCCGGCGTGTGCCGGACTTTTTTACATTGCTATTTTGTTGCCGCGGCGAAGTTTTCCGCAACTTTTGCCCAGTTGACCACATTCCAAAACGCCGAAACATATTCCGGGCGGCGGTTTTGGTATTTCAGGTAATAGGCGTGCTCCCATACATCCAACCCGAGGATGGGCGTTTTGCCTTCCATCAGCGGGCTGTCTTGATTTGGGGTGCTGAAAATTTCTAACGCGCCGCCATTTACCGCCAACCAAGCCCAGCCGCTGCCAAAGCGAGTTTTTGCCGCGGTTTCAAATTTTTCTTTGAATGCGCCGAAACTGCCAAACGCCGCGTTGAGCGCGTCTGCCAATGCGCCGGTCGGTTCGCCGCCGCCGTTGGGTGACATAATTTGCCAAAAGAGCGCATGGTTGGCGTAACCGCCGCCATTGTTGCGCACAGCGGTGGGCAGTTTGTCTACCCCCATTGCCAAAATTTCTTCGATGGTCATATTGTCCATTTCGGTGCCGGCAATGGCTTTGTTCAAATTATTGGTGTACCCATTGTGATGTTTGGTGTGATGAATTTCCATCGTCCGTGCATCAATATATGGTTCCAGCGCATCATACGCATAGGGAAGGTCGGGTAATTTAAATGCCATAGTTCACTCCTTTTGTGTGATTGATATTTTTTTTATGATGACCAAATACTTTTGACCAATTTCTGTGACAGTGATAGAGTGTCGGCTATTGGTTCAGCAGGCATCATTTGTATATGAACATTGGAAATTATAGCCAGTGAAAATGGGGTTGTCAAAGCATGACCGCCATATCTACCGAACAAAATAAACAACACGGCATTATTTTGGCAATTATTGCCGTAACCATGTTTTCTACCAGTCCGGTGCTGGTGCGCTGGGCTGCGCCGCTATCGGCATACGAAGTGACCGGCTGGCGGGTGTTTATCGCCGCGGTGAGCGTGGGGCTGCTCTCGCTTTTTCGCGGGGAAATTCCCCGCTTGCACCGCGCCGATATGCCCAAATTTACGCTTTTCGGGCTGATAACCGCGCTGCATTTCGGGGCATATATTGCCTCGCTGAATTTTACCACTATTGCACATTCGCTGACAATTGTGTACACCGCGCCGGTTTTTGTGGCAATTTTTTCGGCGATATTTTTAAAAGAGCACATTTCCGCCAGAAAATGGCTGGGGGTGGCAGTGGTTATCATCGGTATTGCGGTGCTGGCAGGGTTTGAACCGAATATGACGCCGCATATGTGGCTCGGCGACGGATTGGCGCTGGTATCTGCCATTACGTTCGGTTTTTATTCCGTTGCCGGGCGGTCGCAGCGAAGCCGGTATCCCTTGCTGACATACGCTTTTTTTGTGTATCTGCTGGCGGCGCTGTGGATGATGCCCGCCGCCGTTGCCACTTTTACCCCGACGGGATACGGCTGGCGACAGATAGCCTCGGTTGTTGCTTTGGGGTTATTGCCGCTGGGGTTGGGTCATACGCTGTATAATGCCGCGGTACGCCGTATGCACGCCACGTATGCCAACCTTATCGCTTCGCAAGAGGTAACCGGCGGCATTATTTTGGGGGCTCTGTTTTTGCATGAAATTCCGGGCTACAGCGCCATCATCGGGGTGGGGATAACCCTGCTGGGCATTGTGATGGTGTTGATTTAGCGGCAAGCCGTTACCGACGGTACAATTGATGCCGGGCAATATATGCCGCCACGGCGGGGGGAACCATATCGGTAATGGGCAACCCCTGCCCCACCCGCTGCCGAATTTCAGTGGCGGAAACGGGCACGGGGGGCATTTCTACCCACACCAGCCGCGCCGCCAACTGCGGCACCGCCGCTATCAGCCGTGCCACATCCGGGCGAAACCCGGGGCGGTGAACCGCCGCAATGCAACACTGTGCCACAATACCGGCAGCATCTTTCCAGCGTGGAAAATTTTCCAGCGCATCCGCGCCGATGATGAAAAAAGTTTCGGCGGCGGATGTGCCGTATTCGCCGCGGAGCAAGCGGATGGTATCCACCGAATATTGCGGGGCGGGACGGTCAATATCCACCCGCGATACGGCAAAATGCGGATTGTCCGCCACTGCCAGCAACGCCATCTGCCAGCGATGTTCGGCAGGGGTAACGGGCTGCCAACGTTTGTGCGGCGGGGTTCCCACCGGCACAAATACCACCCGGTCAAGCCCCAACCGGGTTTGGGCAGCATGGGCAACTGCCAAATGCCCGTTGTGAATCGGGTCGAAGGTGCCACCAAAAATACCGAGCGTTACCACACCCATTCCAACTCCAAATCCGCCAAAAAGACGGTATCGCCCGCTTGCACGCCGGCATCGCGCAAAGCCGCCAGCACGCCCATCGTTTCCAGTTGCAATTGGGCGCGCTCTACCGCTTCCGGCATATCCCAATATGTTTGGGCAACCAACCGCCGCACCCCTGCACCTTCCACATGATAGCCGTCGGCGCGCTTTTCTACCGTGAACGCGGTTTCGGAGTCATTCAGGGTGAAAACCGGAATTTCCGGGGCGGCAGGCTCGGGCGGGGGCAATTCCGCCAGTTTTTCCGCTACCAGCCGCATCAAATCGCGCACCCCGTTTTGCGTTGCCGCCGAAATGAATCGCGCCGGAAAATTAAGGGCGGCGGCTTTTGCCTGCACCGCTTCCCAGTGTTCGGCAGCCGCGGGCACGTCTTTTTTGTTGAGCACCAAAATTTGCATTTTTTCAGCCAGCGCGGGGTTGAACAACCGCAATTCGGCATTGATGGTATCAAACGCTGCCAGCGGGTCGGCAGCCGTGCCGTCGAGCATGTGCACCAGCAGCCGGGTGCGCTCAACGTGGCGCAAAAATTGATGCCCCAGCCCCGCCCCTTCGTGTGCCCCTTCGATGAGTCCGGGAATGTCCGCCATCACAAAGTCGCGGGAATCAACTTCCACCACACCCAAATTCGGTTGCAGTGTAGTGAAAGGATAGTTGGCAATTTTGGGTTTTGCCGCCGTCACCGATGCCAACAGGGTACTTTTGCCCGCATTCGGCATACCGATGATACCCACATCGGCGATGAGTTTCAGTTCCAAAATAATCCAGCGTTCTTCGCCGGGCAAACCGCGTTCCGCCAAACGGGGGGCTTGCCGGGTGGACGTTTTAAACGCCACGTTCCCCCGCCCGCCGATGCCGCCATGCGCCACCACAAATGTTTGCCCCGGTTCGACCAAATCGGCTAAAATGGCGTTGGTTTCGGCATCGCGCACCACCGTGCCGGGGGGCACGGGGACAATCAGGTCTTCGCCCTGTGCCCCCTGCCGATTTTTGCCGCGCCCGTGTTCGCCGGGGCGGGCTTTAAAGTGTTTCTTTCGTTTAAATTGAAGCAGGGTATTGTATTGCGGGTCAACACGCAGAATCACGTGTCCGCCGCGCCCGCCGCTGCCGCCGGCAGGACCACCATACGGCACATATTTCTCTCGGCGGAATGCGCTGGCGCCGTTTCCGCCGCGCCCGCCCTGCACAAAAATTTTTGCATGGTCAAAAAACAT
>CAYPNZ010000153.1:0-6723 GCA_964411845.1 uncultured Anaerolineaceae bacterium | reverse complement strand
CGAAATATCCGAGCCTTCACGCACGGTTGCCGCTTTGCCAATAGGCACAGTGTAATGCTCGGCGGGCACTTCTTGCCGGAACGAGCGGTAAAGTTTCATATGCTCCAAAAAGAGCACGGGGTCGGGGTCTTCAATGGCGGCAATGAGCAGCCCTTTGGCATCATACGGCGTAGCGGGAATGACCACTTTCAGCCCCTGCACCTGCATGTACAGCGCCTCGACGCTGTCGGCGTGCAGTTCCGGGGTGCGCACCCCGCCGCCAAACGGCGCGCGAATGACCATTGCCATATTCACCGTTCCGCCGGAACGGAAATGCAGCCTTGCCACTTGGGCGGCAATTTGATGAAACGCCAAATAGGTGAAACCCGCAAACTGAATTTCGGGGATGGGGCGCAAGCCGAAGGCTGCCATACCCACCGCCGAACCGATGATGGCAGATTCCGCCAGCGGGGTATCGAACACGCGGTCTTCGCCGAATTTTGCCTGCAACCCGTCGGTTACGCGAAAAACGCCGCCGTTTTTGCCCACATCCTCCCCGAAAACCAGCACATCCGGGTCTTGTTCCAATTTTATTGCCAACGCATTGTTGATTGCTTTTACCATTGTCCACTTTGGCATTTTTATCGCTCCCTGTTCCAAAATTGCAGCAGTTCATCACGTTGACGCGCCAATTGGGGTGGCGTATCGTTATATACCAAATCGAAATATTTTTCGGCGCGTTGGGCGGGGCGCTCGGATTCATAGCGCTCGACGGCAATTTGCATTTCCTGCCGCACCGCTGCTTCGATGGCGGACTCTTTTTCATCATCCAGCAAGCCCAACGTGCGCAGGTATTTTCGATAGCGGGTGATGGGGTCTTTCTTTTCCCATTCTTCCAGTTCTTCTTTGGGGCGATATTTGGTGGGGTCGTCGGCGGTGGTATGCGCGCCCATACGGTAAGTAATCACTTCCACCAACGACGGACCTTCGCCGGCGCGGGCGCGTTCCAAACACATTTCTACCGTTTTGTACACGGCAAAAACATCGTTGCCATCCACCACATAACCGGGCATACCGAATGCGGGTCCGCGGTGGGCAATATATTCGGCGGCGGTTTGTTTTTCGCGCGGCACGGAAATTGCCCAGCCGTTATTTTGCACCACCGTTACCAGCGGGGCTTTAAATGCACCGGCAAAATTCAGCGATTCGTTAAAATCGCCTTCGGAGGTTGCCCCGTCGCCAATGACGGCAACCACGGCATTGGGCAACTTTTTGTATTGCAGTGCCATTGCCATACCGACAGCATGGGGCATTTGGCTGGCAAGCACCACTTGAATGGGCATAACATTGGTGGCGGGGGAATAACTGATGGGAATGTAACCCGCCCATTGTTCCATCAGGGCGGTAATGGGGATACCTTTCATAAAGAAAGAAATGGCTTCGCGATAGCCGCCAACCAGCCAATCGGCATCGAGCATCGGGGCTGCCAAACCGACACTGGCGGCTTCTTGCCCGTTCAGCGGCGCGAAGGTTCCCATTCGCCCCTGCCGTTGCAGTGCCACCATCCGGTTGGAAAAAATTCGCCCCAACACCATCCAGCGGTAGAATTCTACCAGTTGTTCGGGCGGAAGTTCCGGAGGGTCACCGACCAGTTTACCATCGGGAGATAAAATCTGAGTGACATGGGTAGGTAACGAGAAAGTCATCGGTTGTTCTTTGCCCCCTCAATCTGCGCTGATTTCCCCATCTGTGCATTGTGCGGCAATTATAAAAACGGGGATATGTATTTAAAAACCACTCAAAGGGATAACATCATTGAAATCCCTGCCGGGTTGACTCGTGCAATGGCACAGGGTAACGAAAGATTACATCAAAATCGTTTTTTCGTCAAACCTGCACAAGGATGAATTGAGTTGTTTATGCAAATAGAATAAAATTGCGGGGGATTTACTGCCGTTTGCCGGCAATAACTGTTCAATCGAGAAAATAACGCAGCAACGGCGACGGATTTTCCGGCGGATTCTGTTTCAAATCATCGGGGCTGAATTGAAATGCCAGTTGGGCGATGGCTTTGCCGGTGGGCAGGTTCGGGTGCGATGCCACCAGCGGTTTGCCGCTGTTGAGCGCTTTCACCACCGCATCGCCGCCGTAGGGAATAATTGCCGTCAGTTTATGCCCCAACGCCGATTCAACTTCTTCCGGCGAAAGTGCCCCTTTGATAAACGTGTTGTTCAAAACAGAAAATATTTTGTCGGCGGCATAATCCAACTGAGATGAAATGCGCAGGGCATCCAATGTTGCTTTCAGCGATGCCAATTCCGGAGCAACCGTCAAAAAAACCTGTGTGCTTTCATCAAATGCGTTTAATGAAATATCGTTCATATACGAACCGGCATCTACCACCGTAAACGGATATTCCACCCGTAAATACGGCAACACCTGCTGCACCAACTCCGGCTCAATCAATTCGGCTTCGGCGGCGGTTAGGGGCGCAGGCAGTACTGCCACTTGGGTGGTATGGGGATGAAGCAATTCTTCCACCAAATCAACATCAATTTCATCGGTACTTTTTTGCGCCAATTGTACAATTGTATTCTTCGGTTTCACATCGAGCATCAAGGCGCAATGTCCGTTTTGCAAATTCAAATCTACCAGCGGTACTTTTGTTTGCCAAAGTTGCGCCAGAGCAACCGCCAAATTTACGGCAAGCGTGCTGGTTCCCACCCCTCCCCGAAAACTGAATACGGTGAATATCTGCCCGTCCAGCCGACTGCTCACATCCAGCGCGGCTTTCGAGCGCGCCAGCAATGCCCGAATGCGCAATAGCAGTTCGGTGCTGCTCACCGGTTTGGTCAAATAATCATCTACGCCGGCTTCAAACCCCGCCACCTTTTGTGCCATATCATGCTGTGCCGTCAGCATAATTATCGGCAAATATGCCAGTGAGGGGTCTTGTTTGGTGCGGCGCACCAATTCGTGCCCGTTCATACCCGGCATATTTAAATCGGAAATCATCAAATCGGGGCGATTGACCGGGTTGTGCAGCCATTTCAGCGCATCAAACGGATCATTTTTTACGGTAACCCGATACCCTTCTCTGGTGAGCAAAATGCTCATCATTTTTGTGGAAGTCGGGTTATCATCTACCACCAAAATGTGCGATTTTCCCATATTGCCCCGCTTTCGCAATTATGCCATCTGCTTTTGAACTTCTTTCAACAGCACCGATGCGTCTTCCGGCACATCCAGTTTCAGCCCGTCGGGGCTGAGGTTGTATGCCAATTTGGCGATTGCCATACTGGCTTCAGCCATTGGGTTCGCTTCGATGAGCGGTGTGCCGCTGTTGATGGCTTCCACAAAACCCACCGCGTCGTGCGGAATCACCGCCGTTATTTGCCGTCCAATTGCATCATCTACCGCTTTTTGCGATAAACCGCCATCCGCCACCAATTTATTCAACACCGGCAAAATGTTTGATACATCATATTTCAATTGCGCCGCCAAGTTAATGGCATTTTTTGCCGCCACCACCGACCCTTTTTCCGGCGCAACGAGCAAAACGGTTTTTTTGCAGCGAGTCATTGCCGCATATGCCGCCGGTGTTATGCTGCTGCCCGCATCAACCACCACAAACGAAAAATGTTTTTTCAAATGCCCCCACGTTTGTGCCACCAGCGCATCGGTAATTTTTGCCGAATCATACGCGAAGGTCGGCGCAGGCAGCACTTTTAAACCGGAACTGTGTGTCAGCAGCAGCGATTCAACGTCGGCATCCGACAGATTCGGCGGGTTTGAAGCGGCAAAATTTGCCAGTGATTTTTCCGCTTGCAACCCCAACCACAAAGCGGCATGGGCATTTTGCGGCGACAGGTCGAATAGCGCTGTTTCTTTACCCCACAACTGTCGAAACGCCAGTGCCAAATTTACCGCAACAGAGGTTGTACCCACCCCGCCACGAAAACTGAACACCGCTATCGCCACTGATTTTGCGGCGGATTGACCGGGCGCATCGGAAGATACATTGCTCAACAATTTTTCTACCCGTTGCACCAAATCCGGTCCTCGCACCGGTTTGAGCATATAATCGTTTGCGCCCGCTTTTAAACTTGCCAGCACTCTGTTTTTGTCGGTTTCTGCGCTCAATATCAAAATGGGAACCGTTGCGATACCTTCCATTTTGCGAGCATATTGCACCAACTGAATGCCGTCCACATCGGGCATATTCAAATCGGTCACAATCAAATCGGGGTGATTTGCCGGAATTTTCAACCATTCCAGCGCTTCCATCGGTTTGTTGAACGCGGTTACCTGATAATTGGCGCGGCGCAACATAACAGACATCATTTTGGTTGAGGTGACCATATCATCAACCAATAAAATATGTTGCTGCTGACTCATATTCTGCAATGCCCCCTAAAATAAAATCTCCGGTATCCGGTCAATTGACGGGGTACGCGGCAAAAAACGTTGTGCCCTTCTTTTTATCGGTATAAAACCGAACTTTACCATGTAAATAACGCTCGGTGAGCAGTTTGATGCTGTATGTGCCCAGCCCGCGCCCGGCACCTTTGGTTGAAAATGACCGCTGAAAAACCTGCAATTGCACGTTTTTGGGCATAAATGTAGGGTTATGCACCCAAAATTCAATCATTCCGGCAGAAAGGGTGTACCCCATTGTTACCGTTTCTCCCGCCGAAATCGCTTCCAGCGCATTTTTGAGCATATTGCCCAGTACCCGCCCCAACAACCGTTTGTCGGAAACAAACATAACCGGCGGCAAATTCGCGCCAAGTTCAATTGTTTTTCCTTCTGCCACATAATGGGTTATATACAATTCTGCCAGTTCACGCAAAAGTTTTACCGCGTCAATCACATCCTGCCGAGTCGCCAGTTCACCGTTTTCCGCCGCCATCAAATCCTTCTGCGCTTGAATCTCGTCAATCAACCGGGCAGACAAATCCGCCACCATTTCGTGGAGTTCTTCGGCTTCGTCAAGTGTTGCCTCCGCCAGCAGTTCCGACACCCCCCGCAACACGCCCGCCGTATTCAAAATATCGTGAAAGAAAAGCCGTTCCAGCACCCGCCGCCGTTTTTCGCTGGCAATATCCTGCACCGAAAAAATAGTGTAGCGGGTATTGTCAATATCGGTAGGCGTTGTCCACACCCGCAAATCGAGCGCATGCCCGTTTTTTTGAATGATGCGGCATTCTTTCACCGTTGCCGCGCCGTTCAAACTGGACAGTATCGCCTGTGCCGCGCCACACGTGCGACAAAATTCGGTGGTGCCGCAGCCGCCGTCGGTTTCATCGGCATGCACGCAATTCAACGCTTCGCCGGGACGCAAGCCGCCAATTTCATCCCAATGTTTTTCGGACATCAATTCGAGCATCCGTTCATTGGCAAAAACAATTTGACGCTCTTCATTTAAAATCAAATAAATATCCGGCACGGCATCCACAAATTGTTCCAGCGCCGGATATTGCCGAAAATATTCTATTTGCGCCGCCAATTTCTCCGCAGAGGCACGCTCTGCGGGCAAAAAAGCCGTGTCAAGTTGCGCCGGCGATTTTACTACCGGTGACAGAATTTCGCTCATAGCGACTCCTTTTGCGAATGCCCATACATACACACCTATTATCGTATCGGCACACCGGCAAGCCAACTTTAGCAACCTTTACCCAAACTTTACGCCGAGTTAACTTTGATTTTCGGGCGGCTGCTGGTATGATAGTGGCTGTAATGCGTGAAATTTAAAATATGAGACGTGAAACGTGAAACCAAAACCCATCTCCCCAAACCTGCCCTATACCCTGCCCGCCGAAAATGCCGAAGCGTGGCGTGCGCTGAACGCTGAACTGACCGCTTGCCGTGCCTGCCCGCGTTTGGTTGCATGGCGCGAAAAAGTTGCGCGCGAAAAACGCCGCGCCTACCGCGATTGGGAATATTGGGGCAAACCCGTGCCCGGTTTTGGCGACCCGCAGGCGCGGTTGTTTATCGTGGGGCTGGCACCGGGTGCGCACGGCTCGAATCGCACCGGGCAAATGTTCACCGGCGACAGTTCCGGTGACACGCTGTTTGGGGCGCTGCACCGCGCCGGATTCGCCAATCAACCGAGCGCCCGTCGGCGCGAAGACGGGCTGGTGCTGCACGATGCGTTCATCACCGCCATCGGGCGCTGTGCGCCGCCGCAAAACAAGCCCACCCGTGCCGAATTGAACGCTTGCCAACCGTTCCTTCGCCGCGAATGGGCATTGATGCCGCAGGTGCGGGTGGTGCTGGCTTTGGGCAAAATGGCTTTCGATGACATACTGCGTTTGTGGCGCGCTGACGGGTTCGATGTGCCGCGCCTGAAATTCGGGCACGGGGCAGAAGCCGCCGTCAATTTAAATGGACGGACGGTGCATCTACTGGCATCGTATCACCCCAGCCGCCAAAACACGCAAACGGGGCGGCTCACCCTGCAAATGTTGGATGATGTTTTCGCCCGCGCGCGGGCGTTGGTTGAAAATTAGAAACGTGAGGCGTGAGGCGTATTGCGTAAAACGTGAAACGTGAATTTTGCAACTCTGCAGCTCTGAAACCCGCTACGGGTTATACACCTGAATGCGTTTTGCGGGCACCCGCTGCGCCAGCCGCGCCATGTTCCCCTTTACCCGCCGAATAATTTCCGCTTTGTCCAGCGTTAACAACTGACGGTCGCGCATAATAACCCGTCCATCCACAATAACCGTTTGCACATCGCCG
>CAYPNZ010000152.1:0-6726 GCA_964411845.1 uncultured Anaerolineaceae bacterium | reverse complement strand
CGCCAAACCTTTTGCCAACGGTTCAACCAAAGCATAACTGAAATACCCGCCGCCATCCGACCCCTGATATTCGTGAGTGTCCCATCCGCCCAAATCAATCGTGGCAACTCGCAAACCCACCTGCATTTTGACGGTTTGGGCAATTGTTTTTAACTGCCGCCCGAAAGAGCCGTCGGGGTATTGTGCGCCGTTTGCCGGTTGGTAATTATCCGTATCCTGATTTTCGATGATGTCAACCGCGTCGAGTGTTTGTGTTCCCGCCGTATGCAACCAATCGGATTCCAATTCGTAAAAATGTCGCAGTGCCGTTCGGCTGGCATCACGCCAGCGCCACGGTCCGGTATTAAGGTTGAACACGCCGAAACTTTCCAGCGTAATTGCCTCTCGGCTGCCCAGTAAAGAAGCAGGGGGTGCATATCCAATGCCCAATGCGGGGATGATGATTTGCCCCGGTAAATGCGGCGCCGTTTGCAGGTGGCGCGTCAACCAGCCGGTGCCGATTGTTTTATCGCCGGGAACGCCGCGTTCCATAAAATCCATCATATCGAAATGGCTGCGATTGTCGAGGTCAAGCCCGGCGGCGTGAATAACCGCCAATTTTCCATCCTGATATAAATCGTGCAGTGCCCCGGCAGCCGGATGCAACCCGAGCTGTACGTTTGACGGGAATGCCCCACTGCCGATTTGATTCAGCGGCAAAGCGGCATCGCTGCCGCTGGTGGGAATTGCCAGGTCTTGCCGTTCCTGCTCATAATGTCCGCGGTCATCGCCGGCAATGGGCGGCACAAGATTCAACCCGTCCGCACCACCGCGCAAAAAAACCACCAACAGCATTTCTTGGTTTTCCGTGTCTTCGGGCGCGGCAAACGCCGTCATGGTTAATTTCGACCCCGCCATTGCCGCAATTGCCGAGGAGCACCCCACCATAAATTTTCGTCGTGACATTTTTTTAACTATCATTGTGCGCTCCTTCGCTATCGCCATTGAAAATCAGGCGAGTTAAAAATAAGTCCCACCATTGAACGCAAACGTTCCTGCACATCTCCATCGGTATCCAGCGGCAAATCGAAATCGGGATTACGCCCTTGCGCTATAAAATCAAGCACAATTTGCCGGCTGGCATTATCAAGAGACCTGCCCAACAGCCGATACGTCCAAAAATCAACCAGTTCGTTCGGCGAGCGCACATTTGACGGCGTCTGGCTCACCACATCCGCCCAATATTCATTGGTGCTGCCCACATCTTTGCTGTCGTCCACCAGCCAGTTGGCTAATCGCCAGCGGAACAGCATCGAGCCGGAACCCGTCCAATCCTCTTTCTCATCGGGGTAGCCGGTGGGCACGTGCATATAAAAAAGTTCCTGCCCCATTGCCTGATACAGCCAGAGAAAATCGTCTGTCGGCGCGTCTTCCACCAAAAAGAAGTGGTCGGCATCCAGCGCACGCAAAACGCTCACGGCAAATTCAAACGGACGTTTGATTTTCTCTCCCCATGTTGATTTGAATGCTTCCGACAGCAGTATCACTTCCAAAACCTGCTTCAATTGGTCAGGCGCATCTTTTTGCGCGGTGAAAACCGCTCCCGCCGCATTGACCAAATCATCGGGGGGAGAATCGCTGATGAAGCGGCGACATAATTTACGGGCGATGTGTCGTCCTGTGCCGGGGTGCGCCACCAACATATCCAGTACATCTTTGCCATCCTGCTCCGGCGGCTGGTCGGGGGGGATAATTTCGCCGAATACCACTTTTTGGTAATTGAAATGCATGGTGGAATCGTAAAAAAATTCGCCGGTGTTTTCGTTTATCCGCCAACCGGTAAAGCAAGTTGTTGCCCCGTAAACATCTTCATCCACATAAGCAACCGGTTTTCCCCCGTCGCGGGGAACGTTTGATTGGGGCATCACGCCCATATAATTCTCTGCACCCATAGTGTGCAATTCAAAAAGTTCGCGCGCAAAGTTCTCGTTGGGGTTTCCGCCGGAGTTGGTGCGGTTATTGAGGTAAACCAGCATTGCCGGGCTTTTGGCAACGGCTTCGACCATCTGCCGGAAATTACCCAGCGCGTGTGCCCGAATGACATCCCGGTCATAATGAACAAACACGGGACCAACCTCATAATCCCAGCCGTAAACGTTAAAATGATTGTGCCAAAAATCTGCCAACACTTCCAGCAGTTGACGCTTGCTGTGCATTGCCCGATTGAATGCCATCACTTCCACCTCTTTGATGGGCAGCATTCGATAACTGTAATCGGGATTGGCGGCGATATGGTCTGCCCACAACTGCGTGAGCGATTTGTTCAGCGTTTGAAACCCTGCCGCGGCAACACGGGCTTCAAACGCGCTATCATCTATCGAAGCGGGGTTGAGTTGTTGGGCAACATACGCCGCCAATCGCGCATCGTCGCTGCCGCCCAGCGCATTAAACGCATCCACATCACCGGGGCGGGGACCAAACCCCATCCGATTCAGCGCAATGGTAGATAGCGGAGGTAATGCCGGAGCAGTGGTGCTGACAATGCGCCGGTTCTCCGGCGAGCGCATCGCTTTTACTGTGCCCCCTTTCTGTGCAATGACATTTTGCGGCACGGCTGAAGTCAGCGCAGAGGTTGCCAAAACTGCCGCGCTGCCTTTTAACAGGGTTCGCCGGTTAAATTTCGGTAAAGCCGATTGAGTAGATTTCATAAGTCCTTCCCTTCAATAAAATAGAAAGATAACTGCATCAATAAGATTGACGGAGTGAATGGAAAAATAGTTTGTCAGGCAGGAGAAAATATCGAGGCAAAACAAACGGTGGTTTGCCGCAGACCGTTGATGCGAACAAAATCATCGCGTTTGCAAAAAAGTTTATCGCATTATGCAGAGGGGGTCAACCGTTTGCAGTGTAATCGTAAGGCAAACGGTATATCATCGTGGGGAAAACGTAGCGTTATTCCGATACATTCGGTAATTACGCGGCATCGGCGGGGAGCAAACGGTTTCGCACCGAAAAATGCAGCGCAATATAGCCGCACACCGCCACTGCCGCGGTAATGCCGGCGGCATACCACACCCAGCGGGGGTCGGCATTGTCCATAATCAACCCGGCTAGCAACGGTCCCGCGGCGTGTGGCACCGCCCAACTGAAACCAAACATCGCCATGTACCGCCCGCGCATGTCGGCGGGCGACAGCCGCGCCACAAATGCCTGCCCCACCGGGGTGATAATCATTTCACCGACGGTGATAATTGCCATCGCCACCATAAACAGCCAAAACGCCCCGATAAAACCGTACATCAAAAAACCCACTCCGAAAATTGCCGTGCCGAGCGCCAGCATCAGCAGCGGGGGGCGTTTGGAAATACGGCGAGTCACCCAAAATTGAAACAAAACCACCATCGCCGCGTTCATACTCAACAAATAGCCGTAACCGCGCGCGCCCGTGCCGAACATTTCATCCAAATACACCGACAGCGTGCTGTACATTTGAATGTAAACGATGATGCTTAACATTGAAACCAGCAGAAACGCCATATAAATGCCGTCGCGGAACACAATTTTGTATCCCACCATCGTTTGGGTGAAATTCTGTTCTTCGGCTGCCGCAATCTTCGGTTTGGTTTCCGGCAGCGCAAAATAAACCACCACCGCTGTAATGAGGCTGGACACGGCATCGGCAACAAAAAGAAGCAAATACGATTTTGCCGCCAGCAACCCGCCAACCGCGGGTCCAATGGTAACCGCCAAATTGGCAATCACCCGCATCATGCCGTAACCTTCGGCGTGTTTTTCCTGCGGCAGCAAATCGGCGACCATTGCCTGCTGGGCGGGTCCGCCCGCTTCCGCCAGCAACCCGACAAAACCCGTCAACACGTAAAACAGCGGCAAACTGTCTACAAATGCCATCAGTAAACTGCTCATCGCGCTGACCACCAGTCCGAACATCAGCATCCATCGCCGCCCGAATTTATCGGTCAGCGCGCCCGCAATCATATTGCCGGCAAAACCGGCAATCGAAAAAATGGCAAACAAGTATCCGACTTCCGTCATTCCCACGCCGAATTTTTGGGTGATATACAGGGCGAAAAACGGAAAAAGGAGCGCGCCGCCCAACCGGTCAATAAACATTGCCGACATCAGCGTCCAAAAATTAACCGGAAATTCACGATAGATGTTTTTTATTTTGGAAAAAACCATCGGCGCACCTTTCTGTCATCCGGCGGTTGCACAGAGCAGAAATCATACTGCAACGGGTATCAAAGTCAAATCCGCAACAGCGGAAAAGCGGGGCGAGCGTTTTTACGAGCCTTGAACTTGTGTTACAATTTGATGGTATGAGAAAATCATTTTCGACACGGGAATTTTATGTCTACCGCACCCTCCGCACCCCGATTTGAAACGATTGCCCGCCTTTGGAAAATATTGCAACACCCCAAATTGTTCGGCGTGCTGATACTGGTGCTCGCCATTGAAGGGGGGCTGGCGTTGGTCATTCCCCAGCGCCCCGAACCCATCACCGAGCCGGGGCAATTTGTGGTGTGGGTTTCCAGTTTGCCGCCGTTTTTGCAGCAGGGCTATCAACTTTTTGACGGGCTGCGCCTTTTCAGCCTGTCGCATTCGCTGTGGGTGTGGCTGCCCGCCGCCGCGCTGATGCTCATCAGCCTCATCGCGCTGGCAGACCTGTTACCCGCCATTTGGCAGCGGGTACACCCAACCACTGCCGCGTTGTTGCCGTATCCGCCGGAAAAAACCGTTACCCGTCAACTGCGCATTGCCGCCCCGCAAAACCCCGGCAAAGCGACCGCCACCGCACCGACGATGGATGTGCTGCGTGATGCGCTTGCCGCAGCGAAATTCACTGTGGTGCAGCGCACCGATACCGAATTGCTGGCGGTGCGCCAACCGTGGGCGTGGTTCGCCCCGGTGCTGGCGCTCGGCGGCATTATTCTGCTGATAGCCGGATTGGCAATTCAAACCATTTGGGGGAACACCCAACAAATTCTACTGGCTGCCGGCGGTGCGCCGGCAACATTCATCGGGCAAACGGTGCAAATTACCGGATTTTCCCCGCAAACAGACGGCGGCGCACTGACGGTATCTGCCGACGGGCAACCCGCCGAATGGCAGTTGGAACGCTGGCAGCGACGGCACGGCTGGTGGCTCGCCCCGCCGGAAGCCCGTCCGCTTGCCAAAATTACTTTCAACGATGGCAACACCACCGAAAACCTGACGCTGGTTTTCGACGACATCACCCGCCCGCTGATTTTTACCTATGCCCCCCGCCGGCAATCGCTGGAATTGCGCTATATCGTTGCCAACGGTCACGGCGATTACCGGCTGCGCGTGCGCGACACGCAAAACACCACCCTTGAAACAGCAGTGCAGCACGGGCAAGATTTCTCGCTGCCGGAAACCGGCATTACCGGACAAATCATCATTCAAGATAAATTTTTGCTGCGGGCATATCGTTTGCCCGGTGTAGTGCCGCTGGCGCTCGGCGCACTGCTGATACTGCTGGGCGGAGCAGGTTGGTTTTTCGGCGCGCCGGCAATTGTGCGGCTGACCGCCGTTACCAAAGGACGCGGCAGCCGGGTAGATGCCAGCATCCACATGGTGGCAAATGCGCCAACGGCAAACGCGCTGGCAGACATACTTTCAACACACAATGAGGAAGGAAACACCGGCGATGGCGCATAAACGCAAACCCATCATCATCGGCGTGGCGGGAGGAACCGCCTCGGGAAAAACGACCGTCGCCCACCGCATTTTGGAAGCCGTCACCGGCGACCATTTGGCATATTTGGAACACGATGCCTACTATCGAGATTTAAGCCATCTGCCGCTGGAAGAAAGGCAATCCCTGAATTTTGACCATCCCGACGCACTGGAAAACGAATTGCTCATCGCCCATTTGCAGGCTTTGCTGCGCGGCGAGCCGGTGGATGTGCCGGTGTATGATTTTTCAACTTATGTGCGGCTGCCGCAAACCAAACGCATCGAACCGAAACAGGTCATTTTGGTAGAAGGTATTTTAATTTTTGCCGATAAAGCCCTGCGCGAACTGATGGATATTAAAATTTATGTGGATGCCGCCGATGATTTGCGGTTCATTCGGCGGCTGAAACGGGACGTGGCAAAACGCGGGCGCACCGTGGAGCGCGTGATTGCGCAATATCTTGCCACCGTGCGCCCGATGCATCTGGAATTTGTGGAACCGAGCAAACAATTTGCGGATGTGATTATCCCCCGCGGGGGACACAACACCACCGCCATTCAAATGGTGGTGGCGCAAATTCAGCGCATGCTGGAATGACCGCGCTATTTCGGCGTTTTTACGGGGACATCCAACGTCATCGCGCCGGATTTTTCAAAATTCAGGGTGACGGAAATTTTCTCGCCGGGGGTCAGCGGTTGTTTCAGGTTGATGAGCATAATGTGTTTGCCGCCCGGCTCTAATTTCACCGTTTCGCCCGCGGGCACGGGGATATTCGGCACGGGGCTCATTTTCATCATATCCCCTTCCATTTTGGTTTGATGCAATTCGACGGCTTCCGCCACATCCGATGCGGCGCTGACCAGCACATCATCGCCGCCGGTATTTTTCAGCGTAACATACACCGCGCCATTGCCGGCAACCATCGCCGACGGGCGCGCCCACGCCTCTTCCGCCGAAATTTTCGGCGCGGCATTCCCGCCACTGCACTGCGCCGCAGCCAGCATTAAAACCAAAAGCAACAATCCAAC
>CAYPNZ010000151.1:0-6754 GCA_964411845.1 uncultured Anaerolineaceae bacterium | reverse complement strand
GGAGGAAGGCGCACACGGCGAGGTTTTGTCGATTGCGTTTGCCGGCAAAGGACAGCATCAAGATGCCGGGGCGAAAATCGTCCACATGGCACCGAATACCAGTTCCGTCATCACCAGCAAATCCATCAGCAAAGCGGGGGGGCGCGCCAGTTACCGCGGCTTGCTTAAAGTTGCCCGCGGCGCAAAAAACAGCAAAAGTAATGTGGTGTGCGATGCCCTCATCCTCGATGAGCAATCCGCATCCGACACATTCCCGTATATGGAAATCGAAGAAAATCAGGTCAGCATCGGGCACGAAGCCAGCGTTACCAAAGTTTCGGAAGAGCAACTCTTTTACCTGATGAGCCGCGGCATTAGTGAACAACAAGCCGCCGGTATGATTGTCAGCGGGTTTATCGAACCGATTGTGAAAGAATTGCCGAGGGAATATGC
Organism: uncultured Anaerolineaceae bacterium; assembly: GCA_964411845.1. Classification (GTDB taxonomy): domain Bacteria; phylum Chloroflexota; class Anaerolineae; order 4572-78; family 4572-78; genus JANTHQ01. The sequence goes on along the minus strand of CAYPNZ010000151.1, from coordinate 6,322 downwards.
CCTGGAAATGAACCGCCTGATTGAACTTGAAATGGAAGGTTCGGTAGGATAGTATGATGACCACGCTTCAAAAAACAAAAGACACAACCATCTTCTCAAAAGAAATTTTTAATAAATTTGCCGCCGCGCAAAACGACCCGCAATGGGTGGCGGAAAAACGTTCTGCCGCATGGAGCATTTTTGAAGATACGCCCATGCCCACCACTCACGATGAACCATGGCGGCGCACCAGCCTGAAACGTGTTCACTGGGCGGATTTTTCGCTGGATGTTGCCCCGTCGGTGCAACCCGTCTCGGCGCTGACCGACCTGCCGCAAACATTGCAAAACCTGCTCGATGCGGATAAAGAAGCCGCCGGACGGCTGGCGATGGTCAACGGGCAACTTCTTTTTGCCGAAATTGACCCCGCGCTGGCAGCGCAGGGCGTTATTTTTACCGATTTGCGCACCGCCGTGCGACAGCACGCCGAGTTGGTGCAGCCCCATTTAATGGCGAAAGCCGTTCCCCCGTCGGATGGAAAGTTTGCCGCGCTGAATGCCGCCCTGTGGCAAAACGGCATCTTTTTGTACGTGCCGAAAAACGTGGCGGTGGAATTTCCGTTCCAAACCGCCATCGTGCTCGACGGCAACGGTGCCGGCAGCATCCATCGCACGCTCATCGTGGCGGAAGAGTCGGCAGAAGTGAATTACATCGAAGAAACCGCCTCGCTGAACGATGCCGATACCGGGCTGGCGGTGGGGGTGGTCGAAATTATCGCCCACAGCAACGCCTCGGTGCGGTATGTGGATGTTCAACAGTGGGGGCACAACGTCTTCAATTTTAACACCAAACGGGCATTGGCACATGAAGACAGTAACATTTATTGGGATTTGGGCGAATTGGGCAGCCGGCTCACCAAAACATTCATTGACACCGAATTGATTGGCGACGGCTCGAACACCGAATGCAACGGCGTCTATTTTCTGGACGGCGAACAGCATGTTGACCTCGATACCATGATGCGTCACATCGGCTATGCTACCGGCGGCGATTTGCTGCTGAATGGCGCGCTGAAAGATACTGCCCGCGCCATTTTCATCGGCATGATAAAAATTGACCCGACCGGACAGTTGACCAATTCGTACCTGAAAAACCAAAACCTGCTGTTGGATGACACCTGCCGCGCCGATTCCATCCCCGCGCTGGAAATTGACGCCAACGATGTGCGCGCCAGCCATGCCGCCACCATCAGCCAAGTGGAAGAAGAATACGTTTTCTACCTGATGAGCCGTGGTATTCCGCGCAATACCGCCGTGCAAATGATTGTCGAAGGCTTTTTTGAAACGGTTTTCGCGCGGATGGGCGATGAACGAGTGCGCGACCGCTTGCTGAACGCCGTTACCCAAAAAATGGTTGCTCGATTGTAGTTTGTATGAAACCCGCGGTTGAGGTAAGATACCGTTATTATTGCGGCTATACCGCATCAAATTAAGGACATCCTATGTTCGACGTTGAAGCCATTCGCCAAGATTTTCCGGTGTTGCATCAGCAAACCAATGGCAAACCGTTGGTTTACCTTGATAGCGGCGCCAGTTCGCAAAAACCGCAATCGGTCATTGATGCCGTTAGTGCTTGCTATCGAGAATATTATGCCAATGTGCATCGCGGCATTTATGATTTAAGCGAAAAAACATCGGATGAATTTGAAAAAGCGCGCAAAAAAATCGCGCGGTTCATTAACGCCAAAAGTTGGCGCGAACTGATTTTTACCCGCAACGCCACCGAGTCACTCAATTTGGTGGCATACAGTTGGGGGTTGGAAAACCTGCATGCCGGCGACACCATTTTGGTCACCGATATGGAACACCATGCCAATTTGGTGCCGTGGCAGCAGGTTGCCCGTCGCACCGGCGCAAAACTGGCTGTTGTACCCACCACTACCGACGGTTTGGTGGATATGGCGGCATACAAAAATATGCTGACCGGCACGGTAAAAGTGGTGGCATTCACCCTGATGAGCAATGTGTTGGGCACAATCACCCCCGCGCAGGAAATGATTGCGCTGGCACACGAAGCCGGCGCCATTACCGTGGTGGATGGTGCGCAAAGCGTGCCGCATTTGCCCACCGATGTGCAAGCGCTGGATTGCGATTTTCTTGCATTTTCGGGGCATAAAATGCTGGCGCCGAGCGGCATCGGCGCACTGTGGGGGCGAAAATCGCTGCTGGCGGCAATGCCGCCGTTTATGACGGGCGGCGATATGATAAAAGAAGTCCATTTTGACCATGCCGAATGGAATCAACTGCCGTGGAAATTTGAAGCGGGCACACCCGCCATTGCCCAAGCCATCGGTATGGGGGCGGCGGTAGATTACCTGAACAATTTGGGGATGGACGCCGTTCGCCGGCACGAATTTGAATTAACCGCCTACGCCCTCGACCGGTTGAGCCGGGTAGAAGGCGTAAAAATATTGGGACCCATGAACCCCGACCTGCGGGGCGGGGCAGTATCCTTCACTTTCGGCAACATTCACCCGCACGATTTGGCAAGCATGCTCAACGCCGAAAACATCGCCATTCGCGCCGGACATCACTGCGCGCAACCGTTGCACGATAAACTCGGCATTTCAGCCAGCGCTCGTGCCAGTTTTTACATTTACAACAAACCGGAAGAAGTAGACCGGTTGGCAGACGCGCTTAACAAAGCCCGACAGGTTTTTTCACTCTAATTTTTTGGTGGCACTATGGACGACCTATACCGAGAGAACATTTTAGACCATTATCGCAACCCCCGTTTTAAAGGCGTGTTGGAACCCCACACTCACCGGCACAAAGAGCACAATCCTGTGTGTGGCGACGAAATTCAAATAGATTTGCTGGTAAACGATGACGGCATCATCGAAAAGGCAACCTTTTCCGGGCATGGGTGTGCCATCAGCCAAGCCAGCGCATCCATGTTGATGGAACAATTGCAGGGTATGTCGCTGGAAGATGCAAAAAAAATCAGCAAAGAAGATATTTTGGAAAATCTGGGCATCCCCATTGGACCGGTACGAATGAAATGTGCCCTATTGTCGTTGAAAGTGCTGAAAGCCGGCATTTATGGGTTGGATCAATTAAGCGATTTGGAAGATGAAGAAGACGATTGGTAATCGTTTTAAGATTGAAATGATGAGGAGAGATTCATGACCGGAAGTACAACTGTAACCCCGGAAGATGTAAAAGAAGCACTGCGGGTGGTGATGGACCCCGAATTACACCTTGACGTTGTGGCATTGGGACTTATAAAAAGCATAGATTTGGATACCGAACCGATTGACCTGAAAATGATTTTAACCACCCCCTTCTGTCCGTATGGTCCGTGGTTGGTGCAGCAAGTGAAAGAAGTTGCCGAAAGAACCGTCGGCGGGAAAGAGGTAAAAGTAGAAGTTTTGCCCGAACAGTGGAAACCCGAACTGATGGAAGACCCCACATTACTCGGCTTCTTTTAAAATTTGACGACACCATAAAATTTGGTATTATCTTTCTATAAATTTGGGTTATAGGGTGAATCTAATGGCATTAAACATCTGTTGTATCTGTTGTTGGCGAGCGCCATAGTTGCATCTTCGCGGGTGAGGCTGCAAGTATGGTGGTCGCTATGTTGGCGTACAACCGGATGAGCCATAACCCCGAATATTACCCATACCAAAAAACAATCGGCTCATCCTGTGGATGAGTCTTTTTTTACACAAAAGGAGATTTTTTATGGCAATTGTACGAATTCCCAGCCCGTTGCGAAAATATACCGGCGGGCAAGCAAAAGTAACCGTTTCCGGCGCAACCGTCGCCGAGGTGGTAGCCAATTTAACCGCTGCGCATCCCGGTATTGCCCCGAGAATACTGGACGAGGACGGCAGCATCAAACGGTTCATCAACATTTTTGTTAACGAGGATGAAATTCGCGCGCTGAACGGCGCGGATACCCCCGTGTCTGACACCGATGAACTGTCTATTATCCCCGCAATGGCAGGCGGAAAGTGAGGCATAATGGGTTATGTTAGCGTGATTGACCTGCTGGACAGGGCGCGTCAATCGGTAAAAGAAATTGACGTGCGGCAACTGCACCACGCCCTTTCCGGCGAAAACCCGCCGCTGCTGGTGGACATTCGTGAATTGGATGAATGGCAGCAGGGCACGGTTGCCGGCGCAATATTCATTCCGCGCGGTAATTTGGAGTTCTACATTGAAGATGAGGCATTCAACCGCGATACCCCCATCGCGCTGATGTGTGCCGGCGGCGTGCGCAGCGTTTTTGCCGCCAAAAGTTTGCAAGATATGGGCTATACCGACGTGGTTTCGGTTGCCGGCGGCTTTGAGGCATGGAAAAACGCCGGTTTCCCCTTTGATGTGCCGCAAACCCTGTCTGCCGAACGGCGCGCCCGTTACGCCCGTCATATCATCATGCCGGAAGTGGGCGAAACCGGACAATTAAAATTGCTCAACGCCAAAGTGCTGCTCATCGGTGCGGGCGGGTTGGGCAGTCCCGCGGCAATATATTTGGCGGCGGCGGGTGTGGGCACCATCGGTTTGGTAGATTTTGATGCGGTGGATACCAGCAATTTGCAACGGCAAATCATCCACCGGCTTGATGCGGTTGGCACGCCGAAAGTTCAATCGGCGGCAGAAACCATCGCCCGATTGAACCCGGATGTACACGTGATTGGGCATCAGGTGCAATTAACCAGCCAAAATGCACTGGAAATCATTCAAAATTACGATATTGTGCTGAATGGCTCGGACAATTTCCCCACCCGCTATCTGGTAAACGATGCGTGTGTGCTGCTCGGCAAACCGTTGGTAGATGCCAGCATCTTTCGGTTCGACGGTAATGTGACGGTGTACGATACCGCGCACGGCAGTCCGTGCTACCGCTGCCGCTATCCCGACCCGCCGCCCCCCGGCGAAGTACCCAGTTGCGCCGAAGGCGGCGTGCTGGGCGTGCTGCCGGGCATCATCGGCAGTTTACAGGCGGTGGAAGCCATCAAATTAATTGTGGGGATTGGCACACCTTTAATTGGGCGTTCGCTGCAATATGATGCGCTGGAAGCCGAATTTCGGGAATTTCGGGTGCGCAAAAACCCCGATTGCCCGGTGTGCGGCGCGCATCCAACGGTAACGGAATTGATAGATTATCAAGAATTTTGCGGCATTCCTCACCTTGAAACGGAACTGCCCCAGCCGGTCGGCTGAAAAGGAGGCATCATGACGGTTATGGTAAAATCGAAAACCCGGTCGAACAGAGATACCGCGCCGCGTCCCGGCAAACTGCTGGAAAATATCGGCAATACCCCGTTGCTGCCGATGCACCGCATTCTTGCCGCCGAAGGCATCTCGCCCAATGTGGTGATGTTCGGCAAAGCCGAATGGTTCAACCCCGGCGGCTCGGTGAAAGACCGTCCGGCGCTGTCAATGATAGAAGATGCCGAGGCGAAAGGGTTGCTCACCCCCGGCAAAACCATTTTAGAAGCCACATCGGGCAATACCGGCATTGGGTTGGCAATGATTGGCGTATCGAAGGGGTATGCGGTGACGCTGGTAATGCCGGAAAGTGTCAGCCCGGAACGAAAAGGCATTCTGCGGGCATACGGCGCGGAAATCATCCTCACCGATAAAATGGAAGGGATTGACGGCGCCATCGCCGAAGCGGAGCGGCTGCTGGCTGCCCACCCCGACCGCTACTATCGCCCCGACCAATATAACAACCCCGCCAACTGGCAAGCACACTATCGCACCACCGGCGTGGAACTGTGGCAGCAAACCGGCGGTGCCATTACCCATTTTGTGGCGGGTATCGGCACCAGCGGCACGCTGATGGGCACCGGTCGCCGCTTGCGGGAATTTAACCCGGCTATAAAAATTTTGGCGGTGGAACCGGAAGATGAAATGGCAAAAATTGCCGGGCTGAAACACATGGAATCATCCATTATGCCCCAAATTTACGACCCGGCTTTTCCCGATGAAGTGCTGCACGCCCGCCCGGAAGATGCGGTGGCAATGGCGCGCCGATTGGCGCAGGAAGAAGGCTTTTTTGTGGGGATGTCGGCGGGGGCGGCAATGTGGGCGGCAGTGCAATATGCCCGCCGGCTGGATGAAGGGGTAATTGTCGTGCTCTTCCCCGACGGCGGCGAAAAATATCTCAGCATGCTGGCATAAAAAATTGGGCAGTGGCTCAATTGTAAGTGCCGGCAATTGTCATTGCTTCGCCTTGTTTGCATTTGAAGAGTCCCCTGAAAAAAGGGTTAAAAATTAGGTAGTGGTGAAAATTGACTGATGATGTGAAGTAAGTGACAATGGCTTTTCCC
>CAYPNZ010000150.1:0-6790 GCA_964411845.1 uncultured Anaerolineaceae bacterium | reverse complement strand
TTCAATATCATCATCATAATTTATTTTTAGGGGGAAGGATGACCAAAAAAACGCTCGGGTACACGCAGCTGCAATGGACATGTCCTGCGTGCGGCACACAGAATCGGGGAACAGCCAGATTTTGCATCAATTGCGGCACGGCGCAACCCGAAAATGTGCCATTCCATCAAGCCAGCAACGAAAAAATTCTCACTGATATTGAGACGGTGAAAAAAGCAAAAGCCGGCGCAGATATCTATTGCTTCTATTGTGGCACACGCAACCCCGCCGATGCCGCCAATTGCAGCCAGTGCGGTGCGGATTTATCGCAGGGCACCCGGCGCGAAAGCGGCAAAATTATCGGCGCATTCAGCGAAACCGGTACGGCGGCAAAGATTCCATGTGCATCCTGCGGCGAACTTGTTGACCCCGATGCGGCAACGTGCCCCTATTGCGGTGCACCCATTCGCAAGCCTGAAAAGCCCCAACCCCAAACACCGGCTGTCGCCAAAACGGGCGGCGGCAAAGGCGTGTTGATTGGCATTGCGCTATTTTTGCTGTTGGCGTGTGTCGGCATCTATTTTCTGTTCATCCGCACCACCGACACTTCCGGGCGGGTGGAATCTGTCCACTGGACGCGGTCTATTGCCATTGAAGCGCTTGCGCCCGTGCAACGCGAAAATTGGCGCGACCAAATTCCCGCCGATGCGGTGATTGGCACGTGTACCCAAAAAGTGGAACATGTGCAAGATTCGCCCGCGCCAAATTCAAAAGAGGTGTGCGGTACGCCGTACACGGTAGACAAAGGGAACGGTTACGGCGAAGTGGTGCAAGATTGTCAATATGAAGTTTACGCCGATTGGTGCGAATATACGGTACAGGAATGGCAGGTGGTTGACCAAGTGGTGGCGGAAGGCAACGACCTTGCCCCGCGTGACCCGCCGCTGCCGGTGCTGTCCGGCAATCAACGGGCGGGGGGACGCAGTGCGGCATACGAAATCCTGTTCGATTCGGATGGCAAAACGTATACCTTCACCACCGAAGATGAGGATTTGTTCCGGCGGGCACAGCCCGGCACGCGCTGGGTGTTAAGCATCAACACGCTGGGCGCGGTGACAAACATCGAACCGGCGGACTGATTGCACTATCAAAAAAGGGGCGTGACAATATTGTCGCGCCCCTTTTCGTTTTCCGAAACGTTACCGAAGTTTAGAACAACCCAACCACTTTTCCGTTTTCGTCAATGTCAATATCGTAAAAAGCGGGGCGGGTGGGCAAGCCCGGCATGGTGCTCATTTCGCCCAGCAGCGGGTACACAAACCCTGCACCCACACTGGCGCGCACATCGCGGATGGGCACGGTAAAGCCTTTCGGTGCGCCCTTCAATGTGGGGTCGTGGCTCAGGCTCAAATGTGTTTTTGCCATACAGATGGGCAAATTGCCAAACCCGAATTCGGTATATTGTGCCAATTTCTTTTCGGCTTCGGGCGAGAATTCCACCCCGTCGGCGCCGTACATTTCTTTGGCAATCGTTTCGATTTTTTCTTTGAGGCTCATTTCCAGCGGGTAGAGGAATTTGAAATCGCTCGGTTTTTCGCACGCGGCAACCACGGCTTCAGCCAGTTTTACCGCGCCGGCACCGCCTTCTGCCCAGTGGTTGCTGACCACGGCATCTTCTGCGCCCGCTTCGATGGCTTTTTGCCGCACCAAATCCAATTCGGCGGGCGTATCGGTGGGGAATTGATTGACGGCTACCACTACCGGAATGCCGAAACGTTTGGCGTTGGCAATGTGTGCCGTCATATTGACACAGCCTTTTTCCAGCAGTTCCAAGTTTTCTTCCGTGTATTCCGGCGCGAGGGGTTGTCCGGCTTTAACGGTGGGACCGCCGCCGTGCATTTTCAGCGCGCGCACGGTTGCCACCAACACCACTGCGTTCGGAACCAAGCCGCTGTATCGGCATTTAATGTTGAAGAATTTTTCCATACCGATGTCTGCGCCGAAACCCGATTCGGTCAGCACATACCCGTCGGGACCCACCAGTTTAAGGGCGATCAGGTCGGCGATGATGGAACTGTTGCCGTGGGCAATGTTGGCAAAGGGACCGGCATGCACAAAAGCGGGCGTGCCTTCCAGCGTTTGCATCAGGTTCGGTTTGATGGCGTCGCGCATCAGTACTGCCAGTGCGCCGCTTACGCCCAAATCGTCGGCGGTGATGGGGTCGCCGCTTTTGCTGGTGCCGACAACCATTTTGCCGAGCCGCTCGCGCATATCCTGCAAATCGGTGGTCAGCGCCAAAATTGCCATAATTTCGCTGGCGACGGTAATATCGAAGCCGGTTTTGCGGATGCGGCCTTTTTCTTTGGGTCCCTGCCCGACGGTGATGCCGCGCAAATAGCGGTCGTTGGTATCAACCACCCGCCGCCAGGTGATGCTGTCCGGGTCAATATCGAGGCGCACAAATTTATGGATTTCTTCGGGGGTCAGGTCGTTGGGGTCGGTTTTGTCGATGCCCAGTTTTTTCAGCCGTTTCAGCATAATTTTGGCAAATTTGCGGTTGCCGTGTTTGTCGGGGGGGCACAAGCGGTTGAAGAGTTGCTCGTCGGTTTGCCCCTGCTCGTGGAACCAGCGGGTGTCGATGGCGGCGGCAAGCAGGTTGTTTGCCGCGGTGATGGCGTGGATGTCGCCGGTGAGATGCAGGTTGAAGTCTTCCATCGGCACGATTTGCGAATAGCCGCCGCCCGCTGCGCCGCCTTTAATGCCGAAAGTCGGTCCCTGCGACGGCTGGCGGATGCAGGTCATCACTTTTTTGCCCAAATGCGCGCCGATGGCTTGGCTCAAGCCGACGGTGGTGGTGGTTTTGCCTTCGCCCAGCGGGGTGGGGGTAATGGCGGTTACGTCAATATATTTGCCGTTGGGGCGGTCTTTCAATCGTTCCAACACCGAAAGTTGGACTTTGGCTTTATAGTTGCCGTACAATTCCAACTCTTCGGGGAGCAAGCCCAGTTTTTCGGCAATTTGGGTGATGGGCTCCATTTTTGCCGCTTGGGCGATTTCAATATCGCTGGGGACGGGGTGTGTAATTTCGATTGCCATATTTGATTTCCTTTCGTGGTAAAATATGAGACATTTTTTAACATAAAAAAACGTGAAGCGCGCGAATTAACTCGCTTCTTCACGTCATTAAAGGCAATAGTGGTAACCGGATTGATTGCCACGGATGCATGTTTTTAATTGGCGATGACAACTTTGTTTCAACACAGTATTTTTACCGGCAAAGATGCGATGGTCAAAATAACATTTTGAAAATTATATCACACGGCTGACATTTAAGTCAAGTTTTAATGGTTGGGTTGTAGGGTTGTCCGACAATTTATCGGGGGGATAAACGCAATGCGGTTGTGTTGAAAAAAGTTGCATACCGTTGTGCATCTTTGCGCGATACGGTTTCGCATTGAAGTCCTGATAGTTACCAAACGTCAACGCACTCTAAATTTAAACCATCGGTTTGACCATTTCCAGCCGTTCAAACGAAAGGATGTACCCCATTGCCTGCATTGCCTGCCAATGGGCGGCGGCGGGATGGACATTTTCCACCACGGTGTCTTGAGCGGGATGTCGCCAGTGCAGGTTTTCCAGCAGAGCGGTTGCCACGGTAACGGGGTCGCCGCTTTCAATGGTGAACACCAACCGCCCCAATTGAAAGACGGTGTTTTGGTAGACCAACCAGCCCTTCCCTTTGCCGTGCGGTAAATCGGCGACTAACCCGGCAAGATTGCCGGCATTTTCCATCGAACGAACATCGGTGAGCCACGAAACGTGGTCGGTGCGGTGTTTCAGCAACGCCAGCGAATCTCGATAGCCGACCGCTTCGATATAGGTGCCGGTGGTGACGATATTCACCGGTTTGGGCGGGCGGCGCACCACCAGCACTTCCCCTTTGTGCCGGAAACCGCATTTCAAAAAAAGTTGTTCGGCGGGGGTGTTGTTTTTGATGACATCCAATTGCATTTCCGGCACACCCAACGCCCGCGAGTTGTCAATCAGCACCTGCATCATTTTCCAGCCCAGCCCGCGCTTTCGCCCGTTGGGCAGTACGCCCAGCCGGGTTATCCACGTGGCGTGTTCCCGCACCCCCAGCATTGCCAGCCCCAAAATTTCGCTGCCCTCCACCGCTACCACCGATTGCGCCAAATCAACATCGTAATTGTGCACGTAATCGCGCATTTTGCGTTCGTTCATCGGCATAGGGACGATGTAATCTACGCGGGTGCGGTTGTACGCATCGGTGAGTTGGGCAAAACTGAATTCACTGGCGGGAACCAGCCGCATTTTTGGGGTGATGACGGCAGGGGGAGATGCGGTTGCTGACGGTTGGGTTTTGCTGCTGTGAGCCACGAATACCTCGATACAATTATGCTTTTTCCGACGGGGAAAGATATGCCATCACCGTTTTGGCGAAATGGCGCGGGTCAATCGGTTTACCGATGTAATCGTCGCAACCGTAGGCGCGCACCATCTCTTTGGCGGTTTCTTGGGGCCACGCCGTGACGGCAATCATCGGTACGTGTGTTAGGGTGGGTATGCGGCGGATGAATGCCGCTACCGTTTGTCCGTCAATATCGGGCAATCCCAAATCGAGCAATACCAAATCGGGTTGCCGCTCGACAGCCATTTGAATGCCGGTTTCGCCATCCCAAGCGTGCAACACATTGATTGTTTCTGCCTGTGCGGCGAGAATGCGTTTTACCAGCGTGGCGTTATTGGCGTTATCTTCAATCATCAAAACGGTTTTGGTCATCGCCGTTCCTTTTCAAGTGGATTTTCTATTGAAAGTATAGCACAGCCCGCGATTTTTTCAATAGCCGTTTGGCGCGGATGCTATGGTTTGAGTTTATGCCGTTTTCAAATGGCGATTATTTTGCTTGCGATGGCGTTAAACGGGTTTTTGCAGCCTTGACCATCCGCGAAAAATAGTTTACACTATAGTTGACATAAAAAACAAATCGGAGGTTTTTATGCAAAAACGGACGGTCTTTTTTGTTATTGCCGTGGCGACGGCGTGGCTGGCGTTGGCTGCGGTGGCGCTGGCGCAAACTGCCCCCGCCCAACCCGGCAATGGTATTGATGTGGCGGTAGTGCTGGCACCGCTGGTGGCTGCCGCGCTCGGTATTGAACGCCTGCTGGAAACACTGTGGGGTGTGGTTGAAATGGTGTTGGATATGCTGGGCATTACCCCCACCGGCGAAAAGTATATCGCCTTCAAAACATGGGCATCGGCGGCGCTGGGCATCGTGCTGGGCATTATTTTAGCCTCTGCCGCGCGGTTGCAAATGTTCGGTATGCTGGGTCTGCATGTTAATGTCGGGGCAGACGTGTTCATCACCGGACTGGTTATCGGTTCCGGCTCAAAATTTACCCACGATGTGATTGGCATTCTCACCGAAGGCAAACGCGGGTTGGAACAGTGGCGCAAACTCACCGAAAGCCGCCGCACCGGACGGGTGGTAGAGTAGTTACACCACCCCCGCCGATTTCAGTTCCGCAATAGCGCCGTCATCATACCCCAGCGATTGCAGCACCGCTGCGGTGTGTTCGCCGAGCATGGGGGGCGGCGTGCGGTAACTCACTGCCGTATCCGACAGACGCACCGGGTTGCCCAACGATTTCACCACGCCTGCCAGCGGGTGTTCCAATTCCACAATAAATTGCCGCGCGCGCAATTGCGGGTGTTCCATCGTTTCGGGGATGCGGTTGATGGGTCCGTTCGGTATGCCCGCTTGCCGCAGTTTTTCCAGCCAGAAATCGGCGGGCTGCGTTTTGAAAATCGCTTCCAGTTCGGCAGTCAGTTCATCTCGATGCGCCAACCGGTCGGCGTTGGTGCGATAGCGCGGGTCGTTTTGCAGGTGTTCCAGTCCCAATGATTGGCAGAATGCCGCCCACAGTTTTTCGGTTCCCACTGCCACAATAATATATTTATCTGCCGCCGGAAAAACCTGATACGGCACAATGCTGGGGTGGTCGTTGCCCAGCCGCGGCGGAACCACACCGGCATTCAGGTAATTTGCCGCCAAAATGGTTGACCATGCCGTTTGGCTTTCCAGCAGGCTGACATCGATGGCTTGCCCTTTGCCGGTGCGTTCGCGGGCAAAAAGCGCGCCCAAAATGCCGATGGTGGCATACAAGCCGGTGGTCATATCTGCCAGCGGCACGGGGTAACGATACGGCTCGCCGTCGGGCGCACCGGTAACGCTCATCAATCCGGCTTCGCCCTGCGCCACCATATCATAGCCGGGACGGTCGGCATACGGACCGCTATTGCCGTACCCCGACACACTGCAATAAATTAAACGCGGGTTCAGCGCCAGCAGGGTGGCTTCATCTACTTTTGCCCGTTCCCGCGATGCCTGTTTGGGAATATTGTGGATGAACACATCGGCGCGGCGAATCAATTCGTGCAAAATTTTCTGTCCGGCTTCGCTGCGGATGTTCAGCGACAGACTTTTTTTGTTGCGATTCACGCTTAAAAAATAGGTGCTTTCCCCTTCCATGAAAGGCGGTCCCCACCCGCGACTTTGGTCGCCTTTGCCGGGTCGTTCAATTTTGATGACCTCTGCGCCCATATCGCCGAGCATCATTGTGCAGTATGGTCCTGCCATTGCCTGTGTCAGGTCAATCACCGTGATATTGTCCAATATGTGAGTCATCGTTCACCCCTTTGCGTGTGGCATGTAATTTGATTGTGAGCCATCATACTCCACCATTATTGAGAAGTCAAACCGAAAAAATACGGCAAAATGCTTGTAATCCG
>CAYPNZ010000149.1:0-6804 GCA_964411845.1 uncultured Anaerolineaceae bacterium | reverse complement strand
ATAGCCATGGTGCGGGTCGTTGAGTTGATTCAACAGCACGCCGTTCCGGACGAAAATATTGGGAGACGGCGCCGAGGCGTGGCGATAGAGTTGGTCGGGGCGGGGCAAATCGACCAGCAACCGGCGGTATGCGGCAAATCCCGCCGCCAGTATCAAAATTGCAATCAACAGAAATAATCGGCGCATAGCAAATAGCGAATGAAATGAATAACGAGTGACAAATGACAGTTTCATTATATCACGAATTGCAGTTGGTGTGTGGCATAAAACCGACAAATAACCGTCAATTTCCGTGTCGGTTTGCCGTATGTGAGCCGGATTACAGAACTTTGGTGTTTTTCCGGTTACAATGGGGAAGTAAAATTCTACCTTCGGAGGTAATTTATGGCAGCGAAAGGTTTTAAAGGCAAAACCCAAAAGAAAAAATCGAAAGCCAATGCGATAATTTTGGGCGTATTTGGCGTGGTGGTGCTGGGATTGCTGGCATTCGGCATGTCATCGGTATTCCGGGTGACAAAAACCGTTTCCGCCACCGACAACACTTCTGCCGAAGACTCGGCGGGAAGCGTTGCGCCGGTTAGCCGAGAAGTAAAATATCTCGGTCCCCCCACCGATGCCGCTGCGCTGGCGAATGCGGAAGCAGGGCAAACGGGCAAGCCCACGCTGGTCATGTTCCACGCCGATTGGTGACCGGTGTGCCGTCGGGCGATGCCTGAGGTCGTGAACCTCGGCGAAAAATTTGCGGGAAAAGTTGATTTTGTCCGAATGAATGTTGACCATCCCGAAAGTCGTGCCGGTGTGCAAAAATATGGTGTGCGCGCCACCCCCACTTTCGTCATTTTGGATGCAAACGGCAATGTTTTAACCAGCGTTTCCGGTTATCCGGGATACGACCAGTTTGAACAAGCCCTCAGCCAACTGTTGGGCGAAAGTTAAACCGCCTCTCCCTCCCTTTCGGCGGGCGAGTATCGTTCCAAACGGAGCGGTGCTCGCCCGTCTGTTTTTTGACAAATTTTTATGCGATTTTAACTTGCAATAGAAAATTACAAAAAATTTGACAATGATAGTATAATTTAGCCATCTTGATTTTTTGGAAGGGAGAAAGCAGATGGCAAAACCCAAAAAGAAAATTGCCCGCAAAACGCCGGCAAAAACATCATCCAATTGGATGATGCTGGGCGGCATTGCCGTGGCAATTATTGCAATTATTGTGGTTGGGGTGGTAATGTTCAATCAGCCGCAGCAGGCATCCGCCGGTGAGAGCGCAGCGGTGGCGGCAGATGAACCCACCGCCACCCCCGCCGACCGAACCGTGCGTTACATCGGACCCGAATCAAACCCGGAGGAAGTGAACGAAGCGCTTGCGGGCAAATTGGGGGTTCCCGCGGTTGTCTTTTTTCACGCCGATTGGTGACCGGTGTGCCAGCAGGCTACGCCCGATGTCGTGAACCTCGGCGAAAAATATGACGGAAAAATAAAATTTATGCGCATCAATGTTGACCGCGACCGTGCCATCGCCCAAAAATTCGGCGTGCGCGCCACCCCCACTTTTGTGGTGCTGGATATAGACGGTTCGGTGCTGGCAACCGTGCCCGGTTGGCCCGGATACGACCAGTTCGACAAAGCCTTTTCGATGATGCTGGGAAACAGTTAAATTTTGCAATTACCAACGGCGTGAGCAGCCACTGCTCGCGCCGTTTTTTCTTCCAAAATTACAACAAAACTTCGCCCAGCGTGAACGCCGCGACCAAAATGAACAACACCCCCATACTGCGTTCCAGCACTTTTTGAGAAATGCGACTGGACACCAGCGACCCCATTTGCCCGCCGATGACCACCCCCGGCACGGTGAAAATCACCAAGTTTGAAACAATTTGCATGGTTTCACTGCCCGATTGCACAAACTGAATTAAATGCCCACCGGCGGCAACCAGCGCCGTCACTGCCACAACCAGCACGCTCGTTGCCACCGAAACGCGGCTCGGCACGCGGCATCGCTGCAACAGAAAATAACTGTTCATCTCGCCCAAACCGGTGGAAATCAATCCGATGAACAGCCCGCCCACCCCGCTGATGAGCATCCCTTCACTTTTATTGCAAACCGTGTACCGAATTTCTTCGCCGGTGGCGGTAACCAAACACGTTTCGGCATTTTTCTCACTGAAATCTTCCTTAATTTTTGTGTCCAGCAACCTCACCTCCGTATGGTCGGGTGCACGCAAAAAACTAATTGCCACCGCAAACAGCCCCACACCCAAAATCACTTTCAAAATATCCGGCTCAACCCGCCCGCTTGCCCATGTGCCCACCAGCGCCAGCGGAATTGTTACCAGCAGCAGTGTGGCTCCCAGCCGATAATCAATCAATTTTTTGCGGGCATAGGCGTATAACCCGCTGGCAAAACCGAAAACCTCGGTAATCAACCCCGTACCGATGGCGATTTCCGGCGGCAGCCCCAACCCCAAAATGAAAATCGGTGCAAAAAATGTTGCGCCTTCCACGCCGGAAGCCATTGCCACTGTGGCAACCACCAGCGATACGGGAAACATATACCAGTATTGTAGTGTCATTGTCCACTTCCCATGGGTGTTGACGAGTGTACCCCGTTTTCAATATCTATTCGTGTCCGCCGCAGCCCAATTGCCAACGATGCCCCGCTTGCGCCGGCAATTTATCGGCTTCCGCGGGACCCCAACTACCCGGCGAGTATCGTGCCAACGGCGGCGCGTCCGGCGAGTTTTCCCAGCCGGAGAGAATCGGGTCAATCAACCGCCACGCCTGTCGAATGCCGTCGCTGCGGGCAAACAATGATGCATCCGCTTTCAGCGCGTCCAGCAGCAACCGCTCGTATGCATCGGGCAGGGTGATATGGTTGAATGAATCGCGGTAGTGAAATTCCATATCCACCGAACGCGATTCCCGCACCGAATCGGGCACTTTCGTTTCAAATTTCAGGTGGATACCTTCATCCGGCTGAATGCAGATGGATAGCCGGTTGGGCGTAAAACATTTATCCTGCGACAAATTGAACATCACATCGGGCGGCGATTGAAACTGAATGGCAATCTCGCTGGTTTTCGCCGCCAATGCTTTCCCCGACCGCAGATAAAACGGCACCCCCTTCCATCGCCAATTGTCAATATGCAATTTCAGCGCGGCAAAAGTGGGCGTTTGCGAATTTTTCGCCACACCCGGCGCATTTCGATAGCCGTCATATTGCGCGCGCACGGTGTCACTCAACGGGATGGGGCGAATGGCGCTGAGCAACTTTACTTTTTCGTTGCGGATGGCGTCTGCATCCAGCGAAGCGGGCGGCTCCATTGCCACCAGCGACAGCAATTGCAGCAAATGATTTTGGAACATATCGCGCAGCACGCCGGCGGCATCGTAATAGCCTCCGCGATGTCCCACATCCACTTTTTCGGCAACGGTAATTTGCACATAATCAACATAGCGGCGGTTCCACACCGGTTCAAAAATGGTGTTGGCGAAACGTAAAAACAGAATGTTTTGCGCGGTTTCTTTACCCAAATAATGGTCAATGCGATAAATTTGACTTTCGTGAAAAACAGCGTGCAACTGTCGGTTCAGCGTTTCGGCAGAAGCCAAATCCCGCCCGAACGGTTTTTCCACGATGAGATTTCGCCAGCCGTGCGACTGGTCTGCCAAACCTGCCATACCGAGATTAGCGGCTGCCGGTGCGAAAAAAATCGGTGCGGTTGCCAAATAATAAAGCCGGTTTGCCGCACCGTTTTCCACCGTGTGCAGATATTTTCGCAAGCGGCGATAATCTTCCGCTGCGTCCAAATTGCCCTCAAAATAAAATAACCTCGCTGCGAACGCATCCCAATCGGTCGGGTTGAATGAGAGGCTGAATGTTTGCACGCCTGTTTTCAAATGCTCCCGAAAGGTGTTGTCATCCCAGTTTCGGCGGGCAAAGCCGATAATTTTTGTGTCCGGCGGCAATCGGTTTTTTTGAAAATTGTGGTACAGCGCCGGAATCAATTTGCGGCGGGTCAAATCGCCCGATGCGCCGAAAATGACGATGGTAACCGGCGGTGATTCAAAATTTGGCATATTCTTTCGCTTTCGTTACTTTGACTTTTTGATGGCATGACCGCCAAATTGATTGCGCATTGCCGACAGTAATTTTGCGCCGAAGGGCGCATCTTGCCGCGAGCGGAACCGCTGTTGCAGTGCCATAGTGATGACCGGCAGCGGCACACTCAATTCGATGGCTTCTTGCACCGTCCATCGCCCCTCGCCCGAATCGGGCACGAAGGCAGCGATTCCGTCCAGTGTGGGATTTTCTGCCAGCGCGGCAGCCGTCAAATCGAGCAGCCACGACCGAATGACGCTGCCATCGCGCCAAATTTCGGCAATTTGGGGTAAATCCAGCCCGAAATCGGTTTTTTGCCCCATCAACTCAAACCCTTCGGCATAAGCCTGCATTATGCCGTATTCGATACCATTGTGTACCATCTTGACAAAATGTCCCGCGCCGATGGGTCCCACGTGTCCCCAGCCGCTATCGGCGGCGGGTGCGAGTGTTTCAAACAGCGGGCGCAGATGTGCCACCACATTTTCTTTCCCCCCGACCATCATGCTGTATCCTTCTGCCAGCCCCCACACCCCGCCGCTGGTACCCACATCCACAAAATGGATTCCTTTTTTTGCCAGAAATGCACCGCGCCGCATGGAATCTTTGTAATTGCTGTTTCCGCCGTCAATGATGATGTCTCCCGGTGAAAATAAAGTAGCCAACGTGCGGATAGTTTGTTCGGTGGGGGAACCGCTGGGAACCATAACCCATGCCACGCGCGGCAAATCGAGTTGGGCGGCAACATCTGCCGGCGTGCGAGCGCCGGTTGCCCCGTGTGCCGCCAGCGCGGCAACCGCTTCGGCAGAAAGGTCGTAACCCACAATACTGTGCCCGCCGTTCAGCAATCGCCGCGCCATATTTGCGCCCATTTTTCCCAAACCAATCATTGCAAGTTTCATACGTGAATCTCCTTTTTTGATTTTCAGTGGTCAGTTTTCAGCGTTCAGCCCGATGGGCACTGACCGCTATATTTTCCCCGCCGCGGCGACATCCACATACCAGCGTGCAGGGCTTTTTGCGGGATGAACCATCGCCGCGGGCAAACGGTTATCCGGTGTCGGCAGCATCACCCGCGGCAGAATGTCGGCTTTGCGGCTGCCGGTAACGATGAAAAAAACGCAGCGGGCGCGATTTAATGTTGGCAGGGTGAGTGTTATCCGTGCCGGCGGCGGTTTCGGCGAATTGAACACCGGTGCGACGCTGCGCCACGTTTCTGCCGGCAGCGGATGCCCCGGAAAAAGCGAGGCGGTATGCCCGTCGGGTCCGACACCCAGCAGAATCGCGTCAAATTCGGGTGGACTGCCTACGGTCGTTTCGATGATTTTTTGGTATTTTCGGGCGGCTTCGGCGGCAGACAGAGTTGTGTCCACCGGAAAAATTTGTGTTTCGGGGATGGAAACATGGTCGAACAGCGTTTCTTTCGCCAGCCGAAAATTGCTGTCGGGGTGGTTGTGCGGCACCAGTCGTTCATCTGCCCAAAAGATGAACCAATGTGCCCAGCGATGGTTCGGCACGGTGGCGATGAGCGCAGGAAAAACCAATTTCGGCAGCGACCCGCCCGAAATGGCGACAGTGAACCGTCCGCGGGCGGCAATGGCTTCAACGGCGCAAGCGGCAATATCGCGGGCGGCTGCCGTGCCCAACGCGCTATGGCTGTCGAAAACGTGCAGCGTTGGCGGCGAGTGATGCGGCTGCGGGATTTTTGTGGCAGAAGACACGGTAACTCACTTTCGGCGGTAAACCCAGTCGGGACGGTGGCTCATCACCGCGCGCAAATCCATACGAATTTCTTCCACGGTGGGGCGTCCGAGATACCACCAACCGTTATAAATTTTGTGGATGGTGCGGTCGTTGTTCAAAATGAAGGTGTATGGAATATACACTTCGCCGTGGGTGGGGTCGGTGGTATCGGTCATTTCCAATTCGTGCAGCAATGAGCGGTCGGTATCGAGCAGAAAAAGCCAGTCTGCGCCGAGGGCATCGCGCATTTCATTGGCATTCATTCGATTGTCTACCGAAACGGTAATCATATTGCAATAATTTACGCGGAATTCCGGCTGCAAATGGGTGACATAATTGGTAAGTTGGCGACGGTCTTTGGGGCAGTAATAGCCGCGGCTAAAGATGAGCACCGCAGGAAACCCGCGCAGTATTTTTGAAAGTTGTCGGGGGGTGCCGGTGTGGTCGGGCAAGGTAAAATTTGGAAATTTATTGCCGATTTTCAAATCGGGGTGCATCGGATAATCCATTGTTTTCTCCATAGTAGCTGAGTGTAAAAGTAAATAGCGGTACACTGGGGTACGACAGGGGAATCGTATCGCAAATGGCGGGTGAATGCCGTAAGGTGGGTTACAGAGGTGAAAGACAGTGTAGGCAAAAGCGATGTCGCGTCAAATAAAAAAAACGCGCCAACCCTGCGGCAAGCGCGTTTTTTGACGAAATTTGAAGGGTTATTCGCCTGTTAACCGGTTTTCCAGCACCTGTTCCGGCGAAAAGCCATCCAGTTGCAGATACCACACGGCGGCATCAATCAGCGCTTGTTGGGGAATCAACCCAATCAGTTCGGTGGAAGCGATGCCCACGCCGTACCGCGCCGCCTCCCGCCGAATCATTTCCACCACGCGGAAAATCGGCGTGCCGGTAAAATCGGTCAGATTCATACTCACCTGCGCTTTGCCGTCCACTTCCAGCCCCATCGCTTT
>CAYPNZ010000148.1:0-6837 GCA_964411845.1 uncultured Anaerolineaceae bacterium | reverse complement strand
TCCATACCTTTTTATGGATTCCGGATATTTCCCTGCGGGAAATTCCGGAATGACATACTTGTGCAAGAGGTCTAATGTGACCGTTCGGGGGAACAGTCACTTTCGGTGCTCACTATTTTTTGGTGCTGCCTTTGCTTTCGTGCGGCAGAATCATTTCCACATCGGAATGGGGGCGCGGGATGACGTGCACGCTGACCAGTTCGCCGACCCGTTTGGCGGCTGCGGCGCCGGCATCGGTGGCGGCTTTTACCGCGCCCACATCGCCGCGCACCATCACGGTCACAAATCCGCCGCCGATGTATTCGCTGCCGATAAGTTTGACGTTGGCGGCTTTGACCATTGCGTCGGCGGCTTCAATGGAGCCGACCAGCCCTTTTGTTTCGACCATACCGAGTGCAATCATTTGAATATCCATTCTGAATGTCTCCTTTTCTTTTTTGGATACGGTGGTTGTTGTTTGTTTTTTGCGGCTGCCGCCGGTTGCGGCGGCTGTTTTTGCCGGTTCGGTTTTTTTGGTTGTCCGCCGTCGCCGGCGGGGTTTTGCCGGTTGCGGTTGTTCCGGCTTTGGGGGCGGTGTGCCCGTTGTTTCATCTGCCACTCGTCACCTCCGATTAGCCTTTGGTGTGGCGTAGCACCTCTTCAATGACGGCGCGCACCACTTTTTCTACCTCGGCGGTGTTCACGGCAGGCGTGCTTGCCGCATTGCCGTTGTGCGGGTGGGCGTCAATCAGTGCGGCGGCGGGTGGCGGTGTGGTTTGATATGCCAGCCGTTTGATGTTCAGCAGGTGGGTGGTGGTGATGTTGTCGCCGGTGATGGCGCCGCCAATGCCGCCGGAACCGAGGGTCATTGACGGGGCGAGGTCGGTGGTAAAGCCTACCGAACCGAGGGTGCTCATAGTGTTTACCAAAATGCGGAAAACGGGTTTTTGCAGCCCCCATTCCATAATCACTTTTTCGTCGGTGGCGTGGATGGAGATGGTGTGCCCGCGTCCGCCCTGATTCAACAGTTCGATGCTCCGTTCGCAGCCGGCTTCCCAGCCGTCCACTTCATACCACGCCAGCACGGTGGTCAACTTTTCGTGCGACAGGGGGATGTCTCTACCGACCCGTTCCAGCGGGGCGACCAAAATTCGCGCCGAATCGGGCACGCTGATGCCCGCCATTTCCGCCAGTGTTTGCGGGGTTTGCCCCACCGAATTCGGGTTGAAAGCCCCGTTGGGGTAGAAGAGCACCTTTGCCAGCGCATCGGCTTGCGCCGGAGTAACCCAATATGCGCCCCACGCTTCCATTTCGCGGCGCAGTTCGGCGGCAATCGGTTTATCGGCGACCACGGCTTGTTCGGTGGCGCAAATGACCGAGTTGTCGAATGCTTTGCTGGACACAATATATTTTGCTGCTTGTTTGATGTCGGCGCTGCGGTCAACATAAACGGGCACGTTGCCCGGTCCCACGCCGTAAGCGGGTTTGCCCATACTGTGCGCCACTTTTACCATTGCCGACCCGCCGGTGGCTAAAATGACGGCGGTGCGTTTATGTCCCATCAGTTCGTGCGTGCCGGGCAGCGAAATTTCGGTCATTGCACTGACCAGCCCTTTGGGCATACCGGCTTTTTCGCCGGCTTCTGCCATCACCCGCAACGTTTCGTTGGCGCATTTTACCGCCGAAGGATGCGGCGCGTGCACAATGGCATTTCTGGCTTTCACGGCAACGAGTGTTTTGTGCATTACCGTGGAAGTGGGGTTGGTACGGGGACTCAGCGCGACGACCACGCCCATGGGCCAGCCGATTTCGATGATTTTGTGTGCCTCATCGTGGCGCAACACGCCCACGGTTTTGATATTTTTAATGTATTCCCACGTGCCTTTGCTGCCCAAATGGTTTTTCAGCGTTTTGTGTTGCGGAATGCCGTAACTGGTTTCTTCCACTGCCATTTTTGCCAGCCGCTCCGATTCGCGGTAGGCGGCATCTGCCATCGCTTCGCAAACACGGTCAACCTGTTCTTGGCTAAAATGGAAGAATTCCTGTTGTGCTTGATATGCTTGCTCGGCGAGGCGGCGCGCTTGTTGAATGGAGCGCAAGTCTTTGTCGTATTGTTCCATAGAACCTCCGGTGATAATGTATTGAAGATTGGTTATTCGAGACGGATGCTAAAATTACCAATCGCTAAAATTTAATGGGGTTGCCGGCAACTTCCAGTACGGCATCGCGGAAGGCATCGCAGGCGGCTTTACAGGCGCTTTGGCTGCCGGTGAGCCATCCGCCGGAAAAGTTGGTTTCCGAAGGCGGCTCGAACCACACTTTCATTTCGACATCGGCGGCTTTTAGGGCGGCATCCAACCCGTAGGTTGCTTCTAACGGGCAGGCGATGAGATACGCCAGCGGTTCGCCCCGTTTGATGCCCGCTTCTTTTGACAGGTATGAACCGGTGCTGGAAATGGTATGGGCGAAAAAAGCATTTTCGCCGGCTTCGTCGGCGGTGTAAAACCACGCTTCGTTTTCCGCATAGTCGATGGTGGCGTTCAGCGCGGCGCGCACTTCGGCGGGGTCGGGTCCGGCAAAAATAGCGATGATTTCGCCGGAAAGCGGACCGGATGCGTGTGCGGCGCCGGCATAGAACGATTTGGCATACACCACTTCCACATCTGCCATTTTGGTGCCTTCGTCAATGGAAACGTACAGCGAGTCGTCAATATCGCAAGTGATGAGTCCCAGACTGCGCTGGTCGGGGCGAAGGTTTAACCGTTCTGCAAAGCCGCGGTCAACATTGGGGATGAGTCGTACCGAAAGGATATTCGGTTTTATCGGGTCTAATATTGCCATAATCTACCTCTTTTCGCAAAGAATTGGGGCGCAAACGCTAGCCGTTTCCGCTTTCTTTCAATTTTAAGTCTACGCCGCTGGTGCCGTATTGAATCATTTTTTGGATGAGTTGCACGGCAAAAGCCCCGGCTTCCAGCGGGTTGAACCCGCCATCGTAAATGTTGCAGATGGCATCGCGGTTGGCATCGGTGGAATCGGGGCGGGGGCGATAGCCCATATAGATGCTCATACTTTCGGCGCGAGCCAAGCCGGGGCGTTCGCCGATGAGTACGGCAACAACTTTGGCGTCAACAATGGCGTTTACATCGTTTAACAACCCGACCCGGGCATTTTTGACGAAAAAGGGCGTGCCCATTGTCAGCCCGGCGGCTTTGATGCCTTGTTCCAGCACGGGCATAATTTTGGGCAGATTGTGTTCAATTGCCGCGCCGCTTAAGCCGTCACCGACAAAGATTTGCACGTCGGGGTTTTTGATGCACCGTTCGCGCAAAATTTGCCGCGATTCTTCGGTGAGCATTCGTCCCAAATCGGGGCGTTTCAGGTATTCCTGCCGGTCGTGCGCTTGGCTTTCAACGGTGAACAGCCCCATTTCTTCCAGCATTTGGGGGTCAACTTCGTGGAATAGCGCGTCTTGCGTTACGCCGTGGTCTGCCAAAAAGAGGAGGGTGGCTTTGGTGCGCGGGCGAGGTCCGGCGCGCCCCACGCCGATGCGGGTGGGGGTGGTTGCCATCAACGCGCGCAAGCCGTCCGGGTTGGCGGGATGTTCTAACCCGGGTGTGCGGCGGGCTTCCAGTGTGGTGGGGTCGGGCAGGTCAATCACCAAATCGCCATTGCCGGCTGGGGGGGCGGTGGTGGCTGCGGGGGGTGCGGGCGAGCCGTTGCTCTGCTGCCGGTTTATTTCGGCGAGTACCGCTTCTACAATTGCTTGAATATCTGCTTCTTGCATAGGTCGTATCCCTTCACTATTTCAGGAAGATGGTCGGGTCACCGGCTTTTTCGGTGAGCACCCCGTTTTTCATCAGCCCCATCGTTTCCATCCACGCTTCAAATTCGGGCAGCGGGCGCAAGCCCAGGGTTTGCCGCAGCGACGGGGCATCGTGGTAACTGGTGCATTGGTATGCCAGCATCACGTCATCGCCCATCGGTACGCCCATAAAGTAGTTGCAGCCTGCCGCGGTGAGTTGCACCGCCAAACTTTCGATGTCGTTTTGGGTGGCGCGGGCGTGGTTGGTATAGCAGGCGTCAACGCCCATCGGGATGCCGGTGAGTTTGCCCATAAAGTGGTCTTCCAGCCCGGCGCGCGAAATTTGCACCGCGTCATACAGGTATTCCGGTCCGATGAAGCCGACCACGGTATTGACCTGATACGGGTGATACCGTTTGGCAAAGCCGTAAATGCGGGCTTCCAATGTCAGTTGGTCCCAGCCGTTGTGGGCATTGGCAGACAGTGCCGAGCCTTGTCCGGTTTCAAAATACATAAAGTTGGGACCTTGGGGCCAGCAGTATTTTTTCGCCAATTCGTATGCTTCATCCATCATACCCACATCAATGCCGAAACTTTCGTTGGCTTTTTGGGTGCCGGCAAGGCTTTGGAAGACCAACCCTACCGGCGCGCCTTCTTTCATCGCCTGCATTTGGGTGGTTACGTGTGCCAGCACGCAGTTTTGGGTGGGGATGTTCCATTCTTGGATGATGTCGTAGGTCATATCGAGCAGGCGCATCGTGCTGCCGAGGCTGTCATCCACCGGGTTGATGCCGATGACCGCGTCGCCGGAACCATACGATAGCCCTTCATAAATTTCGGCGCGAATGCCTTCCGGGCTGTCGGTGGGGTGGTTGGGCTGCAACCGGCTGGCGAGCGTGCCGGGCATACCGGCGGTGTTGACGCAGTGTGATGTGACGTGAATTTTTTGCGCGCCGTAAATCAGGTCGAGGTTCGACATCAGTTTGGTGACGGCGGCGACCATTTCGCCGGTGAGGGCGTTGCTCACCCGCCGAATTTGTTCGGGGGTGGTGGTATCTGCCAATAGCCATTCCCGAAAATCGCCCACCGTCCAGTGTTTAATTTCGTTGTAGATGGTTTCGTTCACCGCGTCATCAATCACGCGGGTCACTTCGTCTTCTTCGTATGGCACTGCCGGATTTTGCCGCAAAATTTCCAGCGGCACTTCCGCCAGCACGTATTTCGCGGCTACCCGCTCCGAGACGGATTCGGCGGCAACGCCCGCCAACTCGTCGCCCGATTTCGGCTCGTTGGCTTTGCCCATCAATTCGCGGATGTCACGAAATTCATACGTTTTGCCAAACAATTTGGTTCGTAACAGCATAAGCAACTCCTGTTGGAGGTTGGTTGTTGGCGATTGGAGATTGTATCAATTGCCGGTCTCCAATAACTAATCTCTAATTGCCAATCACTAATGATAAAACACCAGTGTTTTGACGCTGAGCGGCACTACCCGTCCGTCCAGCATCGGACGCCCGATGTCAATATAATCTCCCTCTTGCAGCCCGACTTGGTCAATCACCAGCAACGGGTGTTCGGGGATAAAACTTTTAACGGTTTGCCCCAGTGCGCGCGCATAATCGTGGTCGGTAATGATGATGAGCGGTTGGTCGGGGGGCAGGTACTTTTCGGCGAAATCTGCCAAACCGCGGCTTAATTTGGTGAGCAGCGGATAATCCAACTCCCACTGAACTTCCAGCGCCACAGCGAACCGGTCGGTTTCGGGGGTGATGTCCCAACGGGTCATCGCCGCGTGTGTGGCTTCGACAACCTCGGCGCGGGCGGGTGCCCGGTCGTTTTCCCAGTGGACGTGCACCACCGGCACGTTTCGGATGGGCAGCAAATCTTGTTCCGCCCAAATGGTGCTGCCGCTGAGCGTAACCGTTTGCGAGCTTGCACCCAGCACGGTGGCGCGCATAGTTTCGGTTGGCTCTTTAACGGTGTAGGTGCGAATGGTCGGGTGCATCCGCAGCGATTCTGCCAGTAACGGTCCCACATCGCCGTGAACGGTAACATCCGCCACTGTGTTCAGCGTCAGCGGGTGGTAAAAATAGTAACCGATGCCGCCGGAAAAGAAGAGCACCGTCCCTGTGGCGGGGACGCGGCTCGGTTCGGTGAGCATCAATTTTGCCGCCAATTCGTCCATCGTGCCGTCCATCAAATGGACGGTTAAATCTGCCATACAGTCGGTAAAAGTGCGCAATTGCGCCAGCGACGGTTTGTCGCCAAGTTTAAGCGGCAGGCGCAGGTGGTCAAGAATGGCTTGGGCGGGGTCGGCAATATGGGTAATTTCGCCCGTTGCCGGGTTCAACTGCAAAATTCGCCCGCCGTAATTCATTGCGGCGGCTGCCAGCATTTTCCCCTGCCGAAAAACCACGCTGTTTGCCGACCCGCCGCCGATGTCAATATTGGTGACGGTGGTATAGTGTTCGATGGAATAGGTTGCCGCCCCCGACCCGCGCCCGGCAATCATCGATTCCAGATGGGGACCGGCAACCGTCACCACAAAATCGCCCGCCAATGCCGAAATTGCATCCAAAATGGTATCGGCGTTTTTCTTTTTGGCGGTTTCACCGGTGATGATGACGGCGCCGGTTTCGACGGTTGCGGGTGCAATGCCGGCGCGCTCGTATTCTTGGCGCAGAATTTTTTCCAGTGCGGCGGCGTCAATTTCTTCCGGACCCAGCAGCGGGGTGAAATGTACTTGGCTGCGATACAGCACCTTTTTGTCCATAATCCCGCTGAGGCGCAGTTGCCCGGTGGGCGCGCGGCTGAGCGGGGTTGTGCCGCCCACCACACCACCTGCCAGAGTCAGTTGTGAAAACACAATCTGGGTGGTGGATGTGCCGACATCAATACCAACGCTGAGGATGCTGCGGGTATCTTGTGCCATAATGTGCTGCCTCGATTATATTCCTTTGCGAAAACTGACGGCGCCATCGGTTTGCAGGGTGTCTACAATTGCCATAATGACATTGTCCACCGGTGTGTCGCGCGTTTCTTCCGTTTGCCGC
>CAYPNZ010000147.1:0-6838 GCA_964411845.1 uncultured Anaerolineaceae bacterium | reverse complement strand
CGTGATGTGTGAAACGTGATGTGTGAAACGTGATGTGTGAAACGTGAAACGTGAAACGTGAAACGTGATAATCTGCAACCCTGCAACTCTGCAACCCAAAACCTGAGACTTAAATTGTAGCGGAATATATACAATCCACAAAAATGAAGTCTATCTTTTGACAATGGTAAAGCAGTCCATATAATTAAGTTTGCTTAACTATTTTGGGGGCTTAATTATGACACAAGCGAGTTTATCGGACGTATTGCATCGCTGGGCAAAAGTATTTACCCGCAACTCGATGCGTGAATTCAAACGCACTATGGATGAAACCGGGCTGTCGCCGTCGCAATTGTGGGCATTGATGCGGCTGTATCACCACGGCGAATGCGGATTGTCGCTGCTCAGCGACCATTTGGGCGTCAGCCGCGCCGCTGCCAGCCAGATGACCGACCGGCTGGTGCATCTCGGGTTGCTGGCACGCGCCGAAAATCCCGCCGACCGGCGCGCCAAACTGCTCACCCTTACCCCCGCCGGCGAAACCGTGGTGCGCCGCACCATCGAAGCCCGCCGCCGCTGGATGGAAGCCCTGACCCGTATGCTGGACGATGAGCAGGAAGCCGTCATCACTGCCGCGCTGAAAGCCCTCACCGAAGCGGCGGAAAAACTGGAAGAAAAAGAATCGCAACCCTAGAATTGTAAAATTTTCGGAGGCACTTTTGAAACGAAAAAAACCTTCTCCCCAACAGCAAGCCGCCCGGCGCAACGCGATGCGCCGCGCTGTAAAATATCTGTCTCGCCACCGCACCGAAGCCTTGCTGCCATACATCTTTTTGCTGATAGCCACATTGGCGCAATTGGCGGTACCGCGGCTGGTCAGCAATATGATTGACACCATCACCGGCGGCGTGGTGGCAAATATGATGCTGGAACAACTCCCCAAAATGCCGGCTGCCATCAGCCGGATGGTGCTGCCGCAGTTGCTGGAATTCCTCAAACTCCCCGCCGATTGGTCAATTGACCAACTGCTGGCTCACTTTACCCAAACGCAGGCAGATGCACCGCGGGCGCTGTGGCAAGCCGTCGGCGCTATTGTAATTTTTGCCGTCTTGCGCGGTGTTTTTGCTTTTTTGCAAGCCTTCTGGGCGGAAAAAAATTCGCAGCACGTGGCGTATGATTTGCGCAACGATTTGTACGCCAAAATTCAGCGCCTTTCATTTTCATATCACGATAAAAACCAAACCGGGCAATTGATGATTCGCGCCACCGATGATGTCGAAAAAGTGCGGCTGTTCATCGGGCAGGGATTGCTGCAACTGGTGGGCGCAATCATTTTGCTGTCGGGCACGCTCATCATTCTGTTTACCACCAACGCCACACTGGCACTGTATACCCTGTGGATTCTGCCCGTGGCATTAACCCTTTTTCTGATTTTCGGCAGTATCATCCAACCGTTGTTCACCAAAGTGCAGCAAAAACTTTCGGCGCTGAACACCATTTTGCAAGAAAATTTGGCGGGCATCAAAGTTATCAAAGCCTTTGCCCGCGAAAAAGACGAACAGACAAAATTTGAACACGCCGCCGATGAATTGATGAACCAGCAACTGGTCATCGCGCGGGTATTCACGTTTTTGTTTCCGGTGGTATTTCTGATAGCCAATTTGGGGCAGGCAACCACCCTTTATTTTGGCGGCAGACAAATCATCGGCGGCACATTAACCCTGGGCGAATGGCAGGAATTCAGTCTGTATCTGGTTTATCTTTTTCTGCCGGTGGCGCAATTCGGTATGATTATCACCCAGTTTGGGCAGGCGGCGGCATCTGCCACCCGTATTTTTGAGATTCTGGATGCGAAAAACGATGTGACCGACAAACCCGACGCCATTGAACTGCCGCCCATTTCCGGCAGGGTGGTTTTTGAAAATGTCTCTTTCCGCTATTTTGAAAGCGGCGACCCCGTTTTGCAGGATGTTTCGTTTGAAACGAACCCCGGCGAAACCGTGGCACTGCTCGGGGCGACCGGTTCGGGCAAAACCACCATCATCAATTTGATACCCCGTTTTTACGACCCCACCGCCGGACGCATTACCATTGACGGCTACGATTTGCGCGATGTCACGCTCAGCTCGCTGCGGGCGCAAATTGGCGTTGTTTTGCAAGAAACCACCCTGTTCAGCGGCACCATCCGCGAAAATATCGCTTTCGGCAAGCCGGATGCCACCTTGGATGATGTGATGGCTGCTGCCAAAGCCGCCGCCGCACACGAATTTATCGAATCGTTCCCCGACGGTTACGACACGCGCGTCGGCGAGCGGGGCGCAACGCTCAGCGGCGGGCAAAAACAGCGTATCGCCATTGCGCGGGCACTGCTGCTCGACCCGAATGTGCTTATTTTGGATGAAGCCACATCCAGCGTGGATTTAACCACCGAGGCGAAAATTCAGCGCGCGCTGAACCGGCTGATGGAAGGGCGCACCAGTTTTGTCATCGCCCAGCGCATCAGCACGGTGATGAATGCCGACCAAATTTTGGTGCTCGACCGGGGACGCATCGCCGCGCGGGGCACACACGCGGAATTGATGGAAAACAGCCCCATTTACGCCGAAATTTACCACTCGCAATTGGTGGAAGACGCACCGGCAGAATCACTGTCTGCCGCAGAATGAGAGGAAAATAATGTTTGGAAATCAACATATGCGCCGCATCATGGACCGCGACATCAGCAAGCCCAAACGGGTCAGCGAAACACTGGCACGTTTCGGCGAATATTTCAAACCGTACTGGTATGTTTTGGTATTGGTTGCACTGCTGGTCATAATTTCCACTTGGGCACAAGTAACCACCCCCGAACTGACCGGGCAACTGGTAGACTGTTATCTCACCCCCACCACTTCAAGCGCGTTTGGCAGCAAATTTGCCGCCGCGTTGCCGGGGGTGGGCAAAGCGTCATCCAACTGCTGGCTTGCCGCCGACCCGCAGGGATTTACCCAAACGGTCATTCAAGCCGTTTTCCATCTGGGTGGATTTTCTCTGCCCGCCGAAAATCTTTCAAACGCCGACCGGCTGGCGGGCGTGGGACGGCTGGTGCTGATTTTGGTAGGCTTGTATGTGGGCAGTGCACTGTTCACCGGCGGCACATTTTATGCGATGCGCTGGGCGGGACAGCACGTGCTGCGCAACATTCGGGTGGATATTTTCAAACATCTGCACCGGCTGCATTTGGGCTATTTCACCGAAAATGAAGCCGGCGATTTGATGAGCCGTATCACCAACGATACCAGCACCATCCAGCAGGTATTAAATTTCGCGCTGGTGAATGTTGCCAGCGGCGTGCTGCTGCTGGTGTGGATTGCCTACAATATGCTGGCAAAAAGTATTCCGTTTGCCCTGCTCAGCATGACCGTGCTGCCGCTGATGGTCATTGCCACCATGTGGTTTTCGGCGCAGGCGCGCAAAGCCTTTCGCGTTACCCGTCAGGAAATTGGCAACGTGAATGCCGAATTGCAGGAAAGTTTTTCATCGGTGCGAGAAGTGCAAGCCTTCAACCGCGCCGACCAAAATATCGAACATTTTAAAGCCATCAACGCCGCCAACCGCGATGCCAACGTGCGCGCGGTGGCATTCACCAGCGCTTTGGCGCCAACGCTGCAAGCCCTGGGCTATTTGGCGTTGGGCATTGTTACCATTGTGGGGGGGATGGCACTGCTGGGCGACGGCACGCTTTTCGGCACGGTGGTATCGCTGGGGGTGGTGGTAACATTTTTGGGGTACGTGCAGCGATTCAATCAGCCCATTCAGCAAATTTCCGTGCTGTGGACGAATATTCAGGGCGCTATTGCCGGCGGCGAGCGCATTTTCGGGCTGCTCGATGAACCGTCTGCCATTGTGGATGCTCCCGATGCCATCAAACTGCCGTCCATTGTCGGGCGTGTGGCATTTCGGGAGGTCACCGCGGCATACGTGGCGAATCAAGCCGTGCTGAAAGGCATTTCTTTCACCGCCGAACCGGGGCAAACCGTCGCCATTGTGGGACCAACCGGCGCGGGCAAAACCACCATCATCAATTTGATTCCCCGTTTTTACGATGTAACGGGGGGCAGCGTGGAAATTGACGGGCGCGATGTGCGCACCGTGCAACTGGAATCGCTGCGCTCGCAAATTGGCATTGTGCTGCAAGATACATTTTTGTTCAGCACCTCGGTGATGGAAAATATCCGTTTCGGCAAACCGTCCGCCACCGATGCCGAAGTGATTGCCGCCGCCAAACTGGCGCACGCCGACACCTTCATCGAGCGGCTGCCGGAAAAATACGAAACCGTGCTCGGCGAGCGGGGGAGCGGGTTGTCGCAGGGACAGCGGCAACTGCTGGCAATCGCCCGCGCCGCGCTGGCAGACCCGCGCATTCTCATTTTGGATGAAGCCACATCCAGCGTAGATACCCGCACCGAGCGGCTCATCCAGCAGGCTTTGGACAAACTGCTGGCGGGTCGCACCTCGTTTGTAATTGCCCACCGCCTGAGCACCATTCGCAACGCCGATATGGTGTTGGTGTTGAACGAAGGCGAAATTGTGGAACGCGGCACGCACCCCGAATTGCTGGCACGCCGGGGTTTTTATTACGACCTGTATATGAGCCAATTCCAAAAAGTGGCAGTGACTCAATCGTAAGTGCTTACCCATACCTTTGTCCTATAATTTACATAACAATTCTGGCGCAATCTGAATTTTATGGTATAATAGTCATGTTCATTGAACTGTGGGACGATGTTCCTATTAAACACCGGCGGAGGTGATGGATATGGCTAGAAAACGACCTAGCCTTAGGGATAAGAATGTATTCAAGCGCAGCAAAGAAAAAGAGTTAGATGCGCTGTTCGGTATTCAACCGAAATCGGAAACGGCGAAAGACACCCCCGCCGCCGAAACAAAAAAACCGGCACGCCGCACCCGGCGAAAAACCGCCACCGCGAAAAAATCTGCGGCAAAAAAATCTGCGTCGGAAAAACCGGCTGTCAAAGCCAAAACGACCGCCAAAAAAAGCACCACGCGCGCGCGGAAAACCACCACCCGTTCCCGCCGAAAAGCAAAAACCGCCACCGTCCCGGTGGACGATTTAGCGGCACTGGCTGCGGCTGCCGAATCTACCGCGCCGAAAGATGCCCCCGCCCCGCGGAACCCGCTTTCGGTGAGCGTGGGCGAACCGGACAGCGCCGGCGAATACGATTTTCCCGTGGCGCTGGAAACCGCCCCCGGCGGTCCGCTCACCGAGCATCTGCCCGCGCACGAAATTGGCGACATAACCGACACCATTGACCCGCTTGCCGATTTTCCCGCGGCAACCCCCGCCCCCGATTTCACCGAAAACCTGCCGGCGGAAGAAATCGGCGATATGGCATTTCCCCCGGCAATGGAAACACCTCCCGGCGGCGCACCCGTCGAGGCGCTGCCCAGCGGCGAAATCGGCGACGACACCACCCCGCTGGCTGCGGCGGATTTCCCCGTGGCGGCAGAACCGCCCGCGCCCGCCGCCCCGTCCGATACTTCGGCGGCTGCCGACGATTTCGACCTGTCGGCGCTGCTCGATTCCGCATTGGCGGAAACGCCCGCCCCGGCAAAACCCGCCCCGCAGCCGGCATCATCTGCCCCGCCAGCCGCCCCGGCTGCCCCAACCTTCCCCGCCGCCGAAACATCCCCGCCCCCCGCCGCGTGGACAACCGGCGCGGTGAGCACGCCCACATCGTCCAGCGTATCGCGTTCAACGGCAATGTCGTTGGGGTTTGGCGCGGATGACTCTCTGTTCGATTTTACGCACACCGCCGATGAACCGCCCACCCTGACCTTTGAATTGCCCACCGATGCGGAAGATTTGTCGCCGGAAGAAATGAAAGAACGGCGGCGATTGCTGCAAGACCCGCGCATCCGCGAACAATTTCTGCAAGTTTACAACGCCATTGATGCGCTGTACGAGCAAATTTTGGATGAAAATATCAGCGTCAGCAAAGAAATTACCGATTGGGCACACAAACTTTTGGCTGAAACCCGTTATATCGTTATGAACTATCAGGTAAAATATTTGGCAAAAGCCGAATGGAATATCGAGCAGGTGAAAGCCCGTTTCGACCGCGCCGAAGAATCTGCCCGCCAAGCCGAAAAATGGAGCCGGTGGCTGGTAATTTGGGGAATGATATGGTTTGTGGTGTTTGTGTACCTCATCTTCAACCCCGATTTTCTGTTGAAATACCTCACCAGCAACCAAGCCTTGTCCGACCTGCTGGTTCCCGATGTTTTCCTGCGGTCACTCTTTTTTGGTGCAATTGGCGGTGTGGCAGCCGTATTCCATAGTTTGCTGAAATATGTTACCAAACGTCAATTTGATGTGGAATATGTGCTGTCGTATTTTGTGAAACCCTTTATGGGGATGATTGTCGGCACGCTGATATACCTGATGGTGTACGTGGTGATGCGCCCCTTTGGGTTAACCCCCGCGGTTTTACAGCAAACTAACGGCTCAACCAGCCGCCTGATTTTCGAGGTGCTGTCATATTTTATGGCAGCCGCCGCCGGCTTTAAAGAAAATCTGGCATTCGATTTGCTGGGGCGCGTGCTGAAAGTAATCTTCCGCGATACGGATGTGGCTGAAGACGTGGTGCCGCCCCCGCCGCCGGGTCCGTTTTCAGCGGAAATCCCCGGCGCAAAATAGCAATTTCGGCGCACAGACACACGGCAATCAAAAGGAAAATTATGCGCAAAATTGCAGTCTTCGGATTTAAAGGCGGTATCGGCAAAACCACCATCTGCGTCAATTTGGGCGCGGCATTGGCATTGCGCGGCAAACGGGTGCTGGTGGTTGATACCGATA
>CAYPNZ010000146.1:0-6858 GCA_964411845.1 uncultured Anaerolineaceae bacterium | reverse complement strand
CCGCACTTCGTGAACTTTTGATGACGGAACACGGATGGTTGTGCCGTCGCCGGTTTCCGAAACTTGGTACGGTATTTTTTGTTCTTTCAAATAGTCTACAATTGCCGCACCGTCTTTGGCATCCACATCGGTAAACGCCGCCACGTAATCGGGTGTTTGCGCCCATGCCACAAAAAAGATGATGGCGGTCAACGCGGCGGTGATGATAACCCCCAAACCGATTTTTTGGGTGGTATTCATCTTGTTCCACGTGTTGGCAATTGCTTCCTGTTGAAAAGGAATGAGAGACTGGCTCATACGCTCTCCGCCGGTTGCCTATGTTGGCAATCCGTTATCATACCTGCATCCGCATAATTTCTTGATAAGCATCAACGAGTTTGTTACGGGTTTGCAGCGCAATTTGAAAAGCAATATCCGCTTCTTGCATCGAAAGCATCACCTGATGCAAATCAACATCTTCCCCGGCGGCAAGTTTGGCGATGGCGCTGTTGGCGGCGCCTTCTTTTTGTGCCAGCCCGTTAATGGCATTGCCCAGCATCTCGCCGAAATCTTGGCTGATTGCTCCCGCGCCGTTGGTTGTTTTTGATTTTTGCGCTTGCGTAACGGAAGTAATCGGGGTAACGGGTGTTATTCCTGTGGACATTTGTTTCCTCTCGGGTGTGGA
The DNA here is from genome assembly GCA_964411845.1 of uncultured Anaerolineaceae bacterium. Classification (GTDB taxonomy): domain Bacteria; phylum Chloroflexota; class Anaerolineae; order 4572-78; family 4572-78; genus JANTHQ01. The sequence goes on along the minus strand of CAYPNZ010000146.1, from coordinate 6,194 downwards.
TTATTTATTTCCAATTTCAATGGCTTTCAGCGCCATACTTTTCAGCGCGTTAAAAACCGTTACATTCGCCTCGTATGAACGCGACGCCGACAGCATATCGGTCATCTCGGTAACCACATTCACATTCGGATAGGTGACAAAACCGTCTTCATCCGCATCGGGGTGAGTGGGGTCGTACACTCTGTTGCCGGGCGAGTCGTCGGTAACAATTTGCGAAACTTCCACGCCTTCTCCCGGTGCGTCAATTTCTCGCTTGCGGGCTGCCACCGCCAATTGCGCCGCGAAACTTTGCGGGTTTTCTTTGGCGATGAATACCACTTGTTGCCGTTTGTACGGTCCGCCATCGGCGGTACGGGTTGTTTCGGCATTGGCGATATTGTTGGAAATAACATCCATGCGCAGGCGTTGCGCCGTTAACGCCGATGCCGTGGTTTTAAATGAACCGAAAATACCACTCATGCCATACCTCCTGCCATTGCTTTTAATGCCTGTGCCAGCGGCGTTGCACTGCCGTCTTTTTTGAATAGGGCTTGGGCGTCCCATGCCGGGTCGTGTCCGTTGGCGATAATCCAATACGTGTATGCAAAATTATACGGTTCGCGGTGCAGCATATATTTATAAGCGCCCGTTACCATATTGATTTGCTTTTCGGTGGAAACCAGCGGGCTGATGTGTGTGCCCCCTTCCGTGCCGATGATGGGGAGGGGGCGTCCCAGTGTTTGCCGGATGATGTCATTATATTGCTGAAATCGTAAAAAGCCGTTGGGGTCGTTCAGTGGGCGGGGTCCGGTGTAATTGTGCATTGCCAGCCAACCTTTATCCAGCAGATGCAATTTGCCGGTGCGTTTGAGCATTTGCAGGGCTTGCCGTAAAAACTCGCGGTCGTCTGTTTCGCCCTGCGGACTTAACGCCCCGAATCCGGGCAACCCGCCCCCGGCGATAACTTTTTCGGCAACGTCACTCCACAGGTTTACATATTGAGCCACATCGGCGGGCTTGCCGCCCGTTTCCACTTGCAGGTTGGGTTCATTGTAAATTTGAAAATAGTGAACGCCCATATCCACATAATGTTTCACCATACTTTGCACATCGCCGGAAATGGGCGTTACGCCGGGCGAGTAAATGCGCATCACCGGTTCGATGCCGGCGGCAGTCAGTTTTTTTACCAAATAATCGTTCGCGCCGATATTTGCTCCGTCATTCAGGAACACCACCCACTTCATCCCCATATTTACCGCTTCTTTTACATATTTGTCTACCGTTTCTTTCGATTGGCTGACGGTGGGAATCCAGTGGATGCCGCGTCCGTTATCGCCGGGCGGATGGGGGTAATCCGTCAGCGCCATCGGCTGCGATGCTGCCATTGACGCGACGGCGGCTGTTTTTTGCACCGCAAATGGCGCTGATGCGGCGTGGAGCGGCGGCAAACTGACCACCGGTGCGGCGGCATTTGCCGCTATCATCTGCGAGCGGGTAAACGGAAAACGCATTTTCGGCGCATGGGTTGTCGCCAAAAAACTTAACCGGTTCCAGCGGCTGGTCGGTGGTAATGCCGGCATAGGGCGCGGCTGCTGTGCTTGCGCCAGCGCTTGGGCAAAATTGCTGCCGCCGGGGGGGCTGTTCGGCTTCGGCGGGGACGGGGTTGTTTTTTGCGGGTGTCGGGTAGACGTTACTTTCATCTTTCGGCTGCCTCAAATGCAGGTGTGCAAACCAAACTGCGTACCTCTAGCCGAGTGTACATTCAAAAATATAGCACGGGCGCGGGGCTGTGTCAGTAAAAAAGGCGTGAAGTATGAGTAATTTTTGCGTAAAGACCGAATTTTCCCCTAAAGTTCTTGCCGTTATATCCGATAATCAACTGATGACCTCCACTGTTTACGCAAACTTTATGTCCTTTTCACGCCTATTTTACTGACAGCCTCGGTAAGGAGTGATATAGTGACGATTGGAAATATGCCGCACCCCACTGGCGTATTTTCGGTTGGAGCGCTTATGATTCGTGTGACACGTTTGAACAACAGTGAATTTTGGATAAATCCCGACTTGATTCAATTTATTGAGGAAACTCCCGATACAGTCATTTCGTTAACCACCGGGGTAAAAGTGGTGGTGCTTGAACCGGCAGCGGAAATCGTGCAAGCCATTGTTGATTTTCGCCGCCGAACCGCAACACAGCCGCCGGCGGTTGTAAAAAGAGATGCAGGAGAGGAATAGCAAATGGATATTGCAACGATTTTAGGTTTTGCAATTGCGTATGGCGCATACTTCGCTTCGATGTTTATGAACGGCGATAATCCGGCAAACCTTGTTAATATTCCGTCGCTGGTAATGGTTATTGGTGGCGGTTTCGGGGTGGTAATTTTGGCGCATCCGCTAAAACTGGTGATGTCCATCCCCGCCCTGCTGATGAAAACGTTTAAAGGTGTTGCCGTTGACCCCAAAGCGGAAATTGACCGGTTTGTAGAATTGGCAGACCAAGCCCGGCGGGAAGGGCTGCTGTCGCTGGAAGAGCAAATCGGTAATATTGACAACGATTTCGTTAAAAAAGGCATTATGCTGGTGGTTGACGGCGTTGACCCGGCAGTGGTGCGTGATATTATGGAAATTGACAATGAATTGATGTCGCGGCGACATAAAGACGGTGCCGCCGTTATTGATATGCTCGGCTCGGTTAGCCCGGCGATGGGTATGCTCGGCACGGTGACGGGGCTGGTCGGCGTGCTGGGCAACCTTGCCGATGCGTCTTCGCTGGGTCCATCGGTGGCGGTGGCATTTTTAACCACCCTCTACGGCGTTATTTTGTCGAACTTTTTGTATGCCCCGTTGGCAAACAAACTCAAACAAAACGACAGAGACGAAATGGTCGCCCGCGAGGTGATTGTGGAAGGTATTTTAGCCATTCAAGCCGGTGAAAACCCGCGTATCGTCCGCGAAAAATTGGAATCGTTCTTGCCGCCCAAATTGCGCGGTGGCGATGAGAACGCAGAATAACGGGAGTATCCATCGTGGCGAGAAAAAAGAAGTGCGAAGATTGCCCCGTATCGGAAGCGTGGTTAACCAGTTGGGCGGATATGATGTCGCTGCTGTTGGTTTTCTTTATGGTGCTGTATGCCATGGCAAACACCGATTTGAAAAACTTTGCCGAAGTTGCCGCATCGCTGCGAGCGGCTTTTAACAGCCTCGGCACGGCGCAAACTTCCATCATCGGCACCAGCCACGGCGGCGCAACCGCACCGAGCACCACCACTTCCGCACCCCTCTTTTTTCAAACGCTGCCGCCGCGTCAGCGAGATTTTAATCGTGTCAGCACCGAATTGGCGGTTTTGGCAAAACAATTGGATGTTGGCGGCGAAATTGACGTGAATTTAACGCTGGAAGGAATGATTATCAGTTTGTCGAACGAACTGGCGTTCAAACCCGGCAGCACCGAACTTCGCCCCGAAGCGAAAATTGTGCTCGACAAAGTGGCTGATTTTCTGCGCAATTCCGACAACAAAATTCGGGTGGAAGGAAATACCGATGACATCCCCCCCAACGACCCGCGTTACCCCACCAATTGGGATTTATCGGTGGCGCGGGCGGTTTCCATCGTGCGCTATCTGTCGGAAGAAGACGGCATTGCGCCCAACCGGCTCACCGCCGCCGGCAACGGAGAATTTAACCCGGTCGTGCCCAATGTTGACCCCAAAAGCCGGGCAAAAAATCGCCGCGCCGATTTGGTCATTATTTACCCCAACGGTACCAAACGCTTCTCGCTGTCGGTACCCGGCATCGAGTTGCCACCCATCCCCGGCACAGAAGCCGCCACACCCACTACACCCGCCGAACCCACGGCACAGCCGGCTCAACCGCAAAACGGGCAGTAACATCGCTGAAATTGTATGAAAGGATGTAATCAATGGGTAAAATCAAAGGAATGTTGAACCTAAAAATCATCATCCCCGTGGTACTTTTGTTACTGTTGCTGGGCGGATTGGGGTATGTGCTTTTTGCACCCGATACCATGTGGAAACCGTTTTACGTTCGTGTTGATTATACCGACCCCACCCCCACCCCCGAACCCACACCCACGCCGGAAATGGGTATACCGTTGGCGGGCGTTACCCCGCAGCCCGGTATGATGGGTCCCGGCGGCGTGCCGCTGGCAAGTTTCTTGCGTCCCGGCGAACCGTTGCAGGGTATTATGTACAACCTCGACACCAAAGTGGTCAACTTGGCAGAACCCGGTGGATTGCGTTACCTGCAAACCACAATCGTGCTGGAATTCTGGCCCAGCATCCCCAACTATTTTGAAATGCTGCCGGAAGAAAAAACCGCCGCAGAAGAAGATTTTAAATCGAAAATTGATGAATTGCGCCCCAAAATTGATGATGCCGTAATGACCGTGCTGTCGAGCAAGACGTATGATGACGTGTCATCGGTGGCGGGTAAAGAAGCATTGAAAAAAGAAATCATCGCTTCCATCAACAAACTGTTTGGATATGATGCGGTAATGAACGTTTATTTTACCGACTTTTTGGTACAGTAGTGCATATCATCTGCCATTGCTGAGAGGCTTTGCCCAAATGTCGCAAGAAAAAACACTCTCGCAAAAAGAAATAGATGCGTTATTGGCAATACTTCCCGGCGACGGCGCGCCGTTGCCCAATGCCGAACCCGATACGTTTTTGCCCAACGCCAAAACATACGATTTCCGCTCGCCGGACAAATTTTCCAAAGAGCAGATTCGCACCCTGCAAATGATCCACGAAAATTTTGCCCGCCGGCTCACCTCATCGCTGTCGGCATATTTGCGGGCTACCGTCAATATCTCGCTGGTGCACGTGGAGCAGGGCAGTTTTGTTGACTTTTTGCAAAACATCCCGTCACCGTCGCCGACCACGGTTTTCCGTTTTGAACCGTTGCCGGGGCGGGTAATGCTGGCTTTCGACACCGATACCGCCGCCATCGCCATTGACCGGCTGATGGGCGGTTTGGGGCGACCCATCAGCGACGACCACGAAATTACCGATATTGACCAAAAATTACTGGAAGGCATGGTGAAATACATTGCCGATGCCATTGAAGAGGCGTGGCGAAACGTCATCTCTATTTCCGTGAAAACCATCGAAACCACGCTGAACCCGGAATTTGCCCAAGTGGCGTTGCCATCGGATGCCGCGGTGTTCATCGGGTTTGAAGTGCGCATCCGCGACATCACCGGCATGATGAGTGTGTGCATTCCGTATTCGGTGCTCAAACCGATTGTGTCGGAATTGAGTCCGCACACTTGGGTTGCCGGAGAAGTGCGCGATTCGGGCATTTATCGAGACGTGCTGGAAAAACATATTCGCCGCACCACGGTGGATGTGCGCACCCTTTTGGGTGAGGCGGATGTGAATTTTGAAGAAATATTACAATTGCAAACCGGCGATGTGCTGGTATTAGATACCCACGTGCGGCGAGCGCTGCCAATTATGGTGGGCGAAGACAAACGTTTCAACGGTCAGCCGGGCACAATTGGGTTCCAACTGGCAGTGCAAATTGTGGATGTCTTGGAGGTAAAACCTAGTGGATGATCTCTCGATTACCCCGGAAGAACTGAACAACATTCTTGGCGGCGACGACGCGCAAAAAAGCAGCGACGCACCGAAAGCCGAGAGCGGCGGCGGTGGCGAAGGTTCGCTTTCGCAAGACGACATCAACCGTCTGCTGGCAGAACAAACCGGCGGTCCGCCGCCGCCTGCGCCGGTAACACCGCAAATTTCCCCCGATGAGTTGAGCAAAATCACCGGCGCAACACCCGTCTCACCGAGTCCGTCGCCCGCGCCAACCCCGTCGCCAACCCCTGCGCCTGCCGCCGCGGCAGCCGTCGGCGCCACTGCCAGACCCGCCCAGTTTGCCCCGTTGCAGCCTTCAAACGGCACGCCTGCCAACACCAATTTAGATATGCTGTTGGGCGTCAACTTAAAAGTTACCGTCGAATTGGGGCGCACGCGAATGACCATCGAAGAAATTTTGCAGCTGGGTCCCGGTTCGGTGGTAGAGTTGGATAAACTTGCCGGTGAACCGGTAGATGTGCTCATCAACGACCGGCTCATCGCCCGCGGCGAAGTGGTTGTCATTGACGACCGTTTTGGGGTACGCATTACCGATGTGGTGCCGCCCGCCCAGCGCGTCCATTCAATGCAATAGAGCTAACAATGACCGATTTT
>CAYPNZ010000145.1:0-6896 GCA_964411845.1 uncultured Anaerolineaceae bacterium | reverse complement strand
GCCGCATCTGCAACCGTTACGCCGTTGGCATCATTGGCATAAATGAGATTGTCGGTGAGGGTGAGTGCCGTTGTGCCAACGATGTTCAGCCCGTCGGTGTTACCGGTGAACGTATTGCCGGAAACGGTTGTTTCGCCGGTGTTGCCATAACTGTCAACACCCACACCGTTATTGGAAAGTGTGTTGCCGGTTACTGCCACAACCGCAAAACCGGGAAGGGTGTACGCTTCCGTTTCATATAACACCAAGCCTTCGTCAAAACCGGTAATGGTGTTGCTGTCAACTGTCAAGTTCAAATAGTTATCACCATAGCCTGCATCCGCTTCAACGCCGAAAGTGTTGGTATCCACCCCGTTGGCAGTAATGGTATTGCCGGCAATAGTTACGTTAATTACCGGGGTATACACGGTTGTGGCATCTAATGTATGGAAGCGTGGCACAGATGTTGTGACACTATGGACAGCCAGCGGCACATCAAAGGGTGACGGAGGCGCGTCGGGCGGGTCAGTGGCAACAATGCCGTAACCATACCCACCTGCTCTCACCACAGAAATGGTGTTTGAGGCAATATCGGCGGAACCGTCAATATTGTAAACGCCCACTTGCGCCTGCGTAACCACGTTATTTTCAATGGTCAACTCGCTGTTAAAGTTAAGAATACTGGTTGCCACCCAATAGCCACCGTCATACCCGATGCCGGAAACCGTATTGCCGGAAATAATCCCGGTAATCAAATCGCCATAGGTTTGAATGCCGTTTTGAGCCGTGACAGTTATTGCCCCTTTGCCCGTAATTTGATTGCCCGTAACCGAAAGGGTCAAAGGGGTGGTCGCGCCGGCGGCGAGCGCCATTGCATTTTTCTGGAAATCTGAAATAGTGTTGTTGGTTACGGTGATGGCGCGGGTAATGTCGTCATCATTATACGAATAGATACCCACCCCGTGCTGAGTACCGCTGAAAGGCGTATTTTCGATGCCGGTGATAGTGCTGTTTTGCACCGTACCGCCCGCATTGCGGAAAGCGATACCCATAAATTTATAGTTGGCATTCCCTTTGCCCGCACCATCCACAGTAATGCCGTCAATCAGCGCATTATTCGTATTAGTGATGCAGATGATGGGATGCGCATCATAACTGGTATGGAAACAGGTTGTAACCGTATCCGGTGATTGGATGATGGTGTTCCCTGCGCCATTCCCCAACAGCGAAATATTTTTGTCCACCGTCACTTGCTCGACAAAAGTTCCATCCAGCACGTGGATGGTATCGCCATCTGTGGCGGCGGTTTCCGCCGTTTGAATGCTCATTCCTGCACCGACATAAAAATCGCCGGTTGCCAATTCGCGGACGTATGTCGCCGGTGCGCCCGCCACGCCCGCCGTCAGCGCATTCGTCAAATCGGTGGTGTAATCCATGCGCAGCGATTCAAAGCCCAACGCCTGCACGCTGTGCGAAAGTTCGGCGGGCAGGGTAAGGTTGGTAATGTTTGCCAGTGTTGCCCCATTGGGTACAGGCGTCGCTTCCAGCGTTAAAGCGAGTGTTTCGCCGAAAGTATTTGTGCCGGTGAAAACCACATTATCGGAACCGAGGGTGTAATATTGCCCGTACACATATACCGCCGCGCCGCCCCACGCATTCCCCGCGGTGGTCAGCCCGCTGATGGTGGCGTTACTGCTATCGGTGAGCGCCAGCCCCACACCGCCGTTATTCTGCGCGGTCACATGGGTGACGGTAACCGCCGCCAGCCCGTTCAAATCAATCCCGGAGCGACCGCTGTCGGTTACGGTTACATTTTCGATGGTGGCACGAGCATTATCGCCCGCAATTTTGATGCCGTAGCCGTAAGTAGTAGACGGTGGTCCTATCAGCGTCAATTGGCGGATGGTGGTAGTCAAATCGCCGGTGGCATACAAGCCGTAGCCTGCCGCCGTGCTGGTATCCACCGTCACGCCCGCTTCACTTTCACCCAGCAACGCCACACTTTTGGTGCTGATGGACAACGTTTCGGTGTATATGCCGTTGGCGATATTCACCGTGCCATTATCGGCTACCGCCATAATCCCGTCTTGAATCACCGCAAACGCATCTACACCCCAAGTATGCGTGCCGCTATTTCCGGCAGAGTAGTCATCATCCACCCAAACTTCGGCGGGGGCGGTATTGTCCATACCCATAGAGAACGGACCCCGGGTGGCTGCCGTTCCCGATTGTTCCCAATCGTCGCCCGTGTCGGTGTCTATCCCGTTGTTTTTCAAAGCAATGCTGAAATCTGTTGTCGCAGACGGATTTGTCCCACCCCACGCTACACCCGTCGGCGGTGCATCAATGCTGCTCCCCGAATCATAGGCAATATAATCCACCGGATTTGTCCCGTCGGTGAGCAAAACATCGTCACCGTCATCGTTCCACACGCCGGAACTCCGTCCCCAATACAATTCATACACCGGACCTGTCAGGTCATCCGTACCGGAGCCGGTATGAACGATGATGTAATCTCCGGCTGAGGGGGTGAGCGTGGGGAACGTGTATGTATGGCTGTCTTGGTCGGTCAACGTCCAGCCCGACATATCACCCGGGGACGAAACAACATACAGTTCCACCCATTCGTCGGTGGCATCGTACATCACTTCGTTGATGACCACCGAAGGACCTTGTGCCAAAAGGTTAGTCGGTAACAGAAAAAATATCATTACCGGTAAAAGCAATGCGGAAAAAAGACGAGCGAATCGCACGGGGAAACCTCCTTGTCTTCAAGATAGATTTTTGCCAAAATGTGAATTTGTCAGTTTGAATCCCAAAACGACTGTGGCAGTCAGAAAAAGACCTTCCCCATTATAACAAATTAAACTGCAATTTGCACGAGATTTTGGTTACAAAATAGTTAGAGGTGTGGGGGTAAATAGTACTATAAAAATGAGGATGGCACTGTATCCCAAAATTTTCCGACCCGTACCCACCGGCGCGAGTTCATTCAGTGGCGGCGGATGCCCCACGCCGATGAACAGCACAATCAACAGTGCCCAGAAAAACCAACCTTGCCAGAAGAAATAGCCCATCACCAACATGGCGGCAACCACCACATACCCCGCCGTTTTTGTGGCGCGTCCGAACAACACATACGCCACGTGTCCGCCATCGAGTTGCCCCACGGGGAACAGGTTGAATGCCGTTACCAGCAACCCCGACCAGCCCGCCCACGCCAGCGGATGCAGGAACACGTCCAGCCCGTTGGCGGGTAATGCCTGCCCGAAGATGATGCGTTTTGCCAGCCAGTAAACGATGGAATTGCCTTCCATAATGAATCCGCCGCCGGGGGGCAACGGTTCCACGGTGGATTTCATCAGTCCGATGATGAGCACCGGCACGGCAACCACCAGCCCCGCCAGCGGACCCGCAATGCCCACATCGAATAATTGTTTGCGGGTGACGGTCGGCGAGCGCAGTTGGATAAACGCGCCAAACGTGCCCCAAATGGTCGGAAACGGAATGAAATATGGCAGCGTTACGGCAACTTTATGGTATCGCGCCGCAAAATAATGCCCAAATTCGTGCGTGCCCAAAATTGCCAAAAATGCAATGGTGAATGGCAAGCCTTTCAGCAGTCCGACGGGGTTTTCCAACGGGTTGACCCCTTCGTTGACGGCACTCACCGCCAGCACCGAAACGACAGTCACGATGAAAAGAAGCAGGTTTATCCACGGATTGCTCGGTTTGGGGCGAATGACACCCGGCATCGCCACCAATTCGATGGCGGTATAGCCGCGCCGCAGCATCGGGGTAGATTCCAACCGTCGCCAGCGCTCGGCGCTGGTGGCATACACCTGTTCCGAATCGGGGTTGCGCAGTTCGCCTTCAAAAATGATGGTTCCCTGCGGCTCTTTCGGCGGCACGCGCAGGGTATCCACGGCAAAAACATCTTCCACTTCTGCGCGCAATATCCCCACCAAACCGCCGTCAAAAATTCTGTTTGCGGGTGAAAGTGTTTCCGTCATTCATTCTCCGTTTCAAATAGCAGCGCATCCAATGCCAGCAGATACCCCCGCCAGCCGAAACCGCTGATTTGCCCGACGCACACCGGCGCGAGCAAACTTTTATGTCGAAATGCCTCGCGGGCGTGAATATTGCTGAGGTGGATTTCTACCACCCGCAGCCCCGTGCCGACAATGGCATCGCGCAGGGCTACCGACGTGTGGGTATATGCGCCGGGGTTGAAAATAACGCCGTCTGCCCAGTGACGGGCATCGTGCAGCGCATCAATCAGCGCGCCTTCGCTGTTCGATTGGAAAGCGTGCACGGTTGCGCCGCGCGCTTCTGCCGCAGCCGACACCCGCCGGACAATATCATCCAGCGTCAGCGAACCGTAAATCCCCGGTTCGCGCGTGCCGAGTAAATTTAAATTGGGTCCATTTAAAAGTAAGATTTTCATACGAGCGTAAAAACATCCATTTTCAGAGATTTTGGGGCAGTCGAATTATGTACCATTTGCCGGATGTGTTCGGTGGTTTCACGGCTAAAAGTTACATCACCGCAACGCGCGCACACCCGGGCAGGGATATTCTCGACCAACACAAACCGACCGTCAATTTCAAAAATTTCATTCACCGTATCTTCAACATATTCCATTGAACCGCAAACATCACATTTAAACATATTACCTCCGCCGGGTAAAACTTTCGTCCCATTGCATTAAATTCGGTTCATACAGCGTGATGATTTTCGTTTGTGGTGTATCAGCACGTGAAACCTGTATGTGTATAGGACGTTTCTCATCGGTAAAACCCAATAATAAACAACTGGGTGTATATTTATCGCTGATATATTCCTCGATGATGACCGCCGTTTTTCCGGCGGCAATTATTTCGGTCTCACTGATGTTTCGTTCAACCGCGCGTTTAAATGCGTGACGGCTGAATACGAAATTTCCGGTTGCAAACTGTCGTTGAATTTCAGCCAGCGATTTCATTATTACCCTTCCAATACTGATTGTACCACAGTTTCCGGCACATCGGTGAAAATGTCCACATCACCGATGGCGCGGGGCAGGTCGAATCGCAATTTGCCCGCCGCCTTCTTTTTATCCGCGCCCATTGCCGCCCATACCGATTCAAAAGCGTGCCGGGGCGGCTCGGTGGGCAAATCGAGAAACGCCAACGTATTGATGATGCGCTCGGTGGTTTGGGGCGAACAATACCCCAGCGATTGTGCCAACCGGGCGGCACACACCATGCCCATTGCCACCCCTTCGCCGTGCCGCAATTGAAAATCGGATAGTTTTTCAAAGGCATGCCCGAAGGTGTGCCCCAAATTCAGCACCGCCCGCCGACCTTTTTCAAACGGATCTTCCTGCACTACCGCTACTTTCACTTTCACTGCGGCGGCAATCATCCAATCGAGCGAGAAATCGCCCGTGCGCAATTTTTCCAGCAGCGTTTCATCGGCGATGATGCCATGTTTGACCACTTCCGCCAACCCCGACCGAAATTCTGCGCCGGGTAACGTTGCCAGTACCAACGGGTCAATCAGTACCATTTCCGGCTGTTTGAACGCGCCGACCAAATTTTTTCCCTGCGGTAAATCGACACCGGTTTTTCCGCCGACGCTGGCATCAACCATTGCCAGCAGACTAGTGGGGATTTGCACGAAAGGCACGCCGCGCAAATAACTTGCCGCGGCAAAACCGGCAATATCGCCCGTGACACCGCCACCCAACGACAGCACGGGGTTTCCCCGTTCCAGCCCCGCCGCCAAAAACCGGTCGTACAGCCCGGCAACGGTTGCCAGCGTTTTGTGCTGCTCGCCGTCGGGAATTTCGCACACCACCGGCGAAAATCCGGCTTCGGTGAGCGACGCTGCCAGTTTTTCGGTGTAGTGCTGCCCCACGGTGGGGTTGGTCACAATGGCACATTTACCGGTAAAACCGCGTTCGCGCAATTTTGCGCCGGTATCAGCCAGCACGCCTTCATATATATGGATGGGATATTCCCCGGAAGGGGTTTTTACGGGAATGGTTGTCATGGTTCGGTCTCGGGTTTTGGGTTCAAGGTTACAGGGTTTCAGGGTTACAGGGTTACAGGGTTGCAAGTTCAAAGTTCAAGGTTCAAAGTTTCAAGTCACGTTTTACGTTTTACGCAATACGTTTTCACGCATCACGTTTTACCTGCCCACATTTCCATTGCCGCCGAAACAATTTCCGCGGGCGAAAGCCGGGTCACGTCAATATGGTGCGGTATGCGGGCATACGCCGGGGCGCGTGCCGCCAACAGCGATTCGAGCCGCGCCCGCGCATCCGGCGCATCGAGCATCGGGCGGTCGGTGGCGGCGGATAGGCGCTGCCACAGCACGTCGGGCGCGCAATCCAAACAGATGACCAGATTTTGCGGCAAAACAATCGCCAGATTTTGCGGGTTGACCAGCGTGCCGCCGCCGGTGGCGATGACCTGCCCGTGCCCACGGGTCAACTCGCGGCACAGGTCGGTTTCCAACCGGCGGAAATAAGGTTCGCCATCCGTTTGAAAAATCTCGCGGACGGTGCGCCCTTCGCGCTGTTCGATGAGCGTATCCATATCCACAAACGTCCAGCCGAGGGCGTCAGCCAGCAGCGGGGCAACCGTAGATTTGCCCGTGCCCATAAAGCCGGTGATGATGATGTTATGCGGTTTCGGGTTTCGGGTTTCAAGTTCAAAGTTCAAAGTTCAAAGTTCAAGGTTCAAGGTTGCAGGGTTGCAAGTCTAAAGTCCAAAGTTTCGAGTTCAAAGTCCAAAGTCCAAAGTTTCAAGTCACGTTTCACGTTTTACGCAATACGTTTTACGTTTTACGCAATACATTTTACGTTTCACGCCTTACTCATCCAGCAGATACACCGGCTCTTCATAATAGCGCACGTGATGGTCGCCAAT
>CAYPNZ010000144.1:0-6898 GCA_964411845.1 uncultured Anaerolineaceae bacterium | reverse complement strand
GGATGTTCACCCGGCATTTGGCGGCGCACGCCTCGGCTTCCCGCCCAACCGCTCGATGGAAGTGCTGTACTACAACAAATCTTGGCTGGAAGAATTGGGCTTCGACCCCGCCATCATGAAAACCATCAGCCCCGACCAGTTTGAAGAAATTGCCTGTGCTGCCGCCAAAGACCGTGGCGATGGCGAAGGCGGTTACATCATCCGCTTCGACGCTTCGCAGGTTGCCGCCGCCGCATTTGCCCGTGGCACCAGCGTACTCACCGACGACGGCTTGCACTACCAGTACAACACCCCCGAACTGGTTGACTACTTCAACCAAATTCGCCGGATGTACAAAAACGGTTGCGCCTGGGTTTCCCCGGAACGCTACCACGATGCAGAATTTGCCGCACGGCAAGCCATCTTCTACATTGGTTCCACCTCCGGCTTGCCCTTCGCACAAGGCAGCATGGATGAAGCCAACAACAAAGATGAATGGGGTATTGCACCGCAGCCTTACACCACCGACACCCCGCGCCAAAACCTGTACGGTGGCAGTGTGATGATGCCGAAATCCACCCCGGAAAAAGAACTTGCCGCGTGGATCTTCATCAAATGGTTCACCAGCCCCGAACCGCAGGCAATGTGGGTTGAAGCCTCGAACTACTTCTCGCCGCGTTACAGCACCGCAAAACTGCTGGGCGATTACATTGCCAGCAACCCCAAATACCAAACCGCGCTGGAACTGCTGCCCTACGCCGAATTTGAACCGCAACTCATCAGTTACAGCGATGTCCGTAATCTGGTTAACGATGCCTTCCAAGAAATCGTCAATACCGATGTGGACATTCAAACCAAATTGGATGAAGTTACCCAACAGGCTAACGAACTCCAAGACGAAGCAATGCAGTAGATTTATCGCAGTACAACCGGGGGGCGCATTTATGCGCCCCCTTTTTTCATTTACGAAAGGAAATTATGACCCGTAAAATTGTTTGCTTGCACCACAACGACCAAGACGGACATTGTGCCGGCGCCATCGTGCGCCATCGTTTTGGGAATGCCGTCGCACTGCACGAAATTGACTACGGCTTGCCCGTGCCCTGGGATGCGCTTGATGCCGCCACAACCGTCATCCTCACCGATTTCTCTCTGCCGCGCGCTGACATGGAAAAATTATATCACACCAAAGGCGAAAACTTCATCTGGATTGACCACCATATTTCGGCGATGAATGATATGGCTGATTTGCCGCTGGCGGGGCGACGAGATTTACAAAAAGCCGGGTGTGTGCTGACATGGGAATACTTTTTCCCCGATGACCCCGTGCCGTCGGCGGTAAAATATATTGGCGACCGCGATATATGGCGGTTTGCATATCCCCAAACACGCCGATTTTGCGAAGGACTTTTCGCTGCCGATATTACCGCCACCAACGATGAATTGTGGAAACCCTTGCTGCAAAACGATACCGCCCCGATAGAAAAATTGATTACTGCCGGCGAAATTTTACTCAATGCCCGTTTGAAATCCATAACCCGGCGGGTGGCAAACTACGGTTTTGAAGTAACGTTTGAAGGGTACAAAACATTGGCAGTGAATATGCCAAGCAATGGCGATGTGGGACATCACATTTGTAAATTGGGATACGATGTGGCTTATGTTTATTCCGAAACCCGGCACGAGGATAAAATTGTCACCAAAGTAACCCTGTATTCCGAAACGGTAGACGTTTCGCGCTTGGCAAAGGCTCACGGCGGCGGCGGGCACAAAGGTGCAGCGGGCTTCCAATTTGTGCGGACGGGGAACAGCCCGCTGCCTGCCGATGCCTTGTGTTGAGTCACACTCTTTTTTGTGTCAAAAAAATAAATCCGGTTTCACATTTACCGGAAAACCTTTTATAATTAATAGCAATGGTAAAACTTTCGGTAGAGGGGAGATGAGGGAATGCGGCGAGTAACATTTGGCGCGATACTTGTGGCGTTAATGCTGGCGTTGCTATCGGCAGGCGCAGTTAACGCCCAAGACAAAACACTAAGGTGGAATCGTTACGATGTAAACATCGCCGTGCAGCCTAATGGCGATTTGGTCATTGAAGAAACCGAAGAAATTGCCTTCACCAGCGGTTCGTTTCATTTCGGCTACCGCGCCATTCCTCTTGACCGCGTGGAAAGTTTATCTAACATCCAAATCTTCGAGCGGCGCGGCGACCGGCTCATCGCTTATAAACCGTCAAACAACAAAGGCGAATACACCTTCACCGTATCCACCAACAGCGACAACGAGCAGGTCATTTATTGGTATTTCCCCTACACCCAAAACAGTGTCCACACTTACGTTATCCGTTATGTGGTAAAAGGCGGTTTGCGCATTTACGATGGCGGCGACCAACTTTGGTGGAAAGCCGTCCCTGCCGACCGCAACTTCCCCGTATTGGCATCGCAGGTAAAAGTTACCTTGCCCGCCACCTTTACCCCCGACCAACTGAAATTTGAAAATTACGGTGCAAATGCCAAAGCCTATCTTGCCAATGGCGACACGGTCATCTTCACGGCGAATGATATTTCCGGCGGCGACGAATTGGAAGTGCGCGTGCAGTTTCCGCACGGTGTGGTGCAGGCGCAGCCACCCGCTTGGCAAGCCGCAGATGATGCCCGGCGAGCGGCGCAAGAAAAATGGGGACCGATATTCGATGTGGGTTTCCTGTTTTTGGGCATACTGATTTTATTCGGCGGACCGTTATTGCTGTACCTGCTGTGGTATTTGCGCGGTAAAGATGCCTCGCCGGGGATTGTGGCGGAATATATCACCGCACCGCCCGACGATATGCCGCCGGGAGCGGTCGGCACGCTGGTAGATGAAAAAGCCGATATGGAAGACATTTTGGCTACTTTGGTTGATTTGGCGCGACGGGGGGCAATCCACATTGAAGAAGTGAACGAACCCGGCTTTTTCGGTATCGGTTCCGGCAGAGATTTTGTCTACTATTTGAAAGATGCGTCAATTGCCACCAAACCATACGAACAAACCCTGTTGCGTGAAATTTTCGGTTCCCGCGAAAAACGCAAATTGTCCGATTTGAAACAAAAATTTTACACGGCGGTGCCCGTATTGCGCAAGCAATTATATGACGATGTGGTACGGCAAGGGTTCTTCCCCCGCAGTCCCGATACAACCCGCAAATTGTATATGGGCTTGGGCGTGGCGGCATTGATTTTCAGCGTGATTATTGGCTTTGTGCTGCTGGCGCTCACCGGCGAATATTCCGGAATGGCGATTTGTCCCACCATTTCAATGATTATCACCGCCATCGGGCTGGTTGTGGTGGGGCGGCACATGCCCCGAAAAACCAAAGCCGGCGCAGAAGCCGCCGCCCGCTGGCTGGCATTCAAACGCTATTTAAAACACATTGAAAAATACGGCGATTTGGAGGAAGCTAAAGCACAATTCGATAAATTTTTGCCTTACGCCATTGCCTTCGGTATTGAAAAAAATTATATGCGCCAATTTGAAAAAATCGCCGATATGCCCGCTCCCACGTGGTATGGTCCGCCCGTTTGGATGCACGGCGGCGGATATTACGGCGGATACGGAACGGGCACGGCGGGCAGCCTTGGCGGCGGTGGCGGGCATGCCGCGCCCACATTGGCGGGCGGCGGCTCGAAACCGCCTTCATTGAGCAGCGCCAGCAAAAGTATGGGCACATCGCTGTCGGCAATGTCGGCGGGGCTGGGGTCAATGCTCAGTTCCGCCAGCAGAACCTTTACCAGTGCCCCCAGCAGTTCCGGTTCCGGCGGCGGTGGATTCAGTGGCGGCGGGTTCAGCGGCGGTGGCGGCGGTGGCGGAGGCAGTGCCGGGTTTGGCTAATCGGCAGCGGCACGCTATGCTATCCGGTATATTATCAACAAACCTATTTTTGAAATGGAGTATTCATGTTAGGAAGCGGTAGAACAGTCGGCATCATCATTATCATCGGGGGCATCTTTTTGGCATGCGCCGGTTCATCGGTATCGGTGGCATCCTCTTTGGGACCGGAAGGCAGCACCGGCGGTATGGTTTTGGGCATTGCGCTTTCGTTGTTGGTGGCGCTGCCGATTGTCGGCATTGGGGGATTTCTTTTTTGGCGGGGGCGCAAAGAGTTGGCAGAATTGGCGCAAATTAAACAGCAAAAACTTATTTTGAACATGGTTAAAACACAGGGGCAGGTTGACATTCAAGAAGTGGTGCTGCAACTGAACACCGACACCGATACCGTTAAACAGTTAATTTATGATTTGGTGGGCAAAGGGCTGTTCCACGGTTATATCAACTGGGATGACGGCATTCTCTATTCAAAACAGGCGTCTGCATTACAAGGGATGACCAAATGCCCCAATTGCGGCGGCGAACAAGAATTTGTGGGCAAAGGAATTGTGCAATGCCGTCACTGCGGCGCGCAAATCTTTTTATAGTTGAGACTGACGCGGGCAAAGTGAAATCACGGACAGTCAAATATCACCAATGTGGCGGAAGTCTTAATAGCATTTAACAAAGGAGAGGCTTTATATGGATTTTCAGGAAACAGTTGAAAACTCAATGGGTGGTTTTGAGGAATTGGTGAAAAAAATTCCCGGCTACAAAGGCTACAAAGAAAAAGAAATGCGCCGCGAAGCAGATACCATCTTGCGCGAGCGAATCGCGCGGGCGTTGGAAAATTACTGGTCGCAAATGAACGATTTGAAATCGCAAATGCTCACCGGCGCGGCTATGTCTCAACTGGACGATATGGGACGAGTCAGCCGGCGATTGCAAACGCTAATTGACAAAGTGAAAGCCGCAGCGCAGGGATACGCCGGCTTTTTCGATGCGGTGAAAGTGAAAGAAAAAGAATTGGATGCACTATATGACTTTGATGCCAAATTATTGGCGCAAATAGACGGGTTGGCAGATACCATTGCCGCGGTGCAAACCGCACTGGATGCGGAAGAAGGCATTCCCGCTGCCGTGCGTGCGCTCAACAAGCACGTGGGCGACTTGCTGCAAACTTTTGAAGCGCGGGTGGATGCGGTGCTGAATGCCGCCGGTATGACGGCTGACGATTTGGAACAAGCCGAAGAATTTTAGGAAAGAGGAGACATTATGCCCAAAGTATTTGATGTTATTGAGTATCCAAATGAAATGCGTGACCGTTTGGTGCAGCGTTTCCCCGAAACCGGCGCCGGACATTTCAAACTCGGCTCGCAAGTCATTGTCCGCACCGGACAAGCCGCTGTTTTCTTCCGCGACGGCAAAGCGCTGGACACGTTCGGTCCGGGGCGGCATACCATCAGCACTGCCAACATCCCCCTGCTGACCAACTTGCTGGGGAGCGCGGTTTTCGGCGGCAACAACCCTTTCACCGCCGAGGTTTATTTTGTCAGCACCCGTGAATTGACTTCGCAAGGGTGGGGCACACGCCAACCGATTGCCATGCAAACGCCGGGGCAGGGGCTGGGATGGTTGCTGCTGGGCGCGCATGGCACTTTCGGGGTGCAGGTAAGCGACCCGCAAACGTTTGTGGGACGATTTGTCGGGGCGCAGGGTTCGTTCGATATGCGGACATTTAAAGAGCGGCTGGTAAATGCAATTGTGCAATCCGCCACCGACTGGTTCGCCGAAGTGAATCCGGGTTCCCTGATGAAAGCGCAAAGCCTGCTGGACGAAATGGCTGCCGCCATTGAAGTAAAAGCGCAAGACCAGTTTGCTGCGCTGGGGTTGACCCTGAAGAATATCACCATCGGCGGGCTGGCGCCGTTGGAAACCTCTGCCGACAAACTGAAAACGATGGGCTTGCTCGACACCCAAACCTATATGCAATTGAAAGCGCTGGAAACCATCGAAAAATCGTCGCAAGGCGGTGGTGGCGGCGGTATGACCGGCGCCGGCGTGGGGCTGGGCGCCGGTATGGGTATGGGCGCGGGCATGGCACAAATGATGTCGGGCATCATGGGCGGCGGTCAGCAACAGGGGCAGCCGCAACAGCAAAATGCCCCCAAAGCCGTGCCGGAAGTGATGACCACCATCGAAGCGGCAGAATACCTGAAAGTTGCGGTGGAAGACATTATCGCCATGATTCAAGCCGGTGATTTGAAAGCGAAAAAAATCGGTTCGCAGTATCGCATCAGCAAAAAAGCAATCGACGATTTTCTTGCCAGTTAGACACATTGCGCTAAAATAGGGGAGGCAGATTTTCTGCCTCCTTTTTTTTACAGACGGAGCGAAGGAGAAAAACAATGGTGTTGAATGCCGACAAATACCTTGACCGAGTATTATTGACCGAAACCCAGTTGCAAACCCGTATCGCCGAGCTGGGAGAAATGATTTCCCGCGATTATGCGGAGAAAAATTTGCTATTGCTGTGTGTGCTGAAAGGCGGCGTGCTTTTTTTAACCGATTTGATGCGCCATATTTCCATTCCGCACGAAATTGATTTTATGGCGGTATCCAGTTACGGGCGCGGCGTGCGAGAAAGTTCCGGCGTGGTGCGGATTGTTAAAGATTTGGACGAACCGATTGAAAACAAACATATTTTGATTGTGGAAGATATTATCGATTCGGGCGCAACACTCAATTATCTGATTCAATTGCTGGAACCGCGCCAACCTGCCAGTTTAAAAATTTGCACGCTGTTGAATAAATGGCAACGTCGCACGGTAGATATTCCGGTGGATTATGTCGGCTTTGATATTGAAGACGAGTTTGTTTTTGGGTATGGTTTGGATTTGGATGAGCGATACCGTAATTTGCCGTATATCGGCGTGGTAGACCAAAGCAAATTATAGCACGGTATGCCACGCCCATACACGGTTCTCTCGCCGGGCAACCTGTTGACGGGGCGAAATCGGCTGCCGTCAGCAACACCTAATTTTGATGCAGCAGACGATATGCCGCTTTGTGCAGT